>JAYSML010000138.1:0-3256 GCA_043724745.1 bacterium | reverse complement strand
GTCAGCCAATCTATTGTCTAGTATTCTGTATTTCTTTTTTTGAAGCTCGGTCATATCTGTATACTTAATGACTGGAATTGATTCCAATCCCAACTTTTTCGCACCAAGTAGTCTTCCATGTCCGACAAGGATGATATTGTTTTCATCCACGATGACTGGAGCCCTAAAACCGCACTCCTTAATCGAGTTCGCTATTTTGTTGATCTGATCCTCTGAGTGTTTCTTGTTATTGAACTCATAAGGAATGATCTCATCTAATTTTAAGTAAAGTATTTTGTCCATGTTAGCTTCTGAAAAAATCTAAAAGTTTGACATCTGACAACCTAAAATCTTTTCAGTTCCTTTTGATCACCACGTCACACAAACGAAGGTTTCCTAGTTTTCCATCTCTCATCTTCCTTACGGACACATAGTCATCCCAAATACTCACGATAACGAGTAAGTATCAATGAAGCGTGAATGAATCATAGTTTCTAAGTATTTTTTTGAAGATCCTTTTCTTGATTTTCTTTATTAGTTTTTTTAGCATAGTATATTTGAAATAAATAAAAAATCTGACTATATCTTTACAGACAATCTCTCCGTTCGTATCTTATTATTTTTTATCCTGCTTACGGTTGCATAGCTTATTCCAAACGTAACAGCGGTCTTATAAATACTTCTAGTTTTTTTGTAGTCTTCCCTTATCTTGTTGGCAATTTTCAAATTTATTTTATGCGTCCTTTCTTCGAGAGGCTTTACATATTTTCTTTGTCTTCATTTACTGTACATATCAAGTACGTTGTCGTATTGTGTTCACAAAAATAGATTTTCTAGCCTGTTATCGTATTTGATGTCGTTCTTATGCAAGACAAGTGTTTTTGACTTCTGTCATTTGAATTCTAGCGGAATGCCATTGAAAGTCATATATACTAGCCTATGGACCAAGTATCTTTTTCCCAATAAATTAACTCTTTTATATCAGTCGACATCTGTTTGTTTAACTAAGTGACTACTTATTTTTTGTGATATATCTTTTATTTCTCAGGATCTCAGTTTCTTATTTACATAAAATTGCCTAGATACCGTTCTCACATTTCATAGATTACTTACCTGATGACTTGTTTCATATCCTGGGATATTTTTTCGATTCTCCATAATTTTTATTACGAGATAAAATGCTCTTGTTTGCTTTTAACAAGTTTTTTGACTAACGGAGAATACTGATCCAGTAGTTCCTCGATGAGATATGATGGAATATGACAAATTTTCTTTTGATTTTGGATATCATCCATTTCCAAAACCTTTTGTAATCAAATCTTTTTGATTAGATTTTCCCTATATTTTTCTTTTACTTGTTTTGATTCTAATGATCAAAGCGACATTGTTTTATTGTCATCAGGACATTGGATATGAATATTGTCTAGGTCTATACAATATGATCTTACTGAACGTGGGACATAATGTCCGCCATTAGCATTCTTGTAGTGTATTTTTTTTCCACAGGAAATACAAAATCACCGACCATACTCGTCAGTATCTCTTAGCCTCACAAAAAGCTGTAGTACGGTCAGTAATTTATTTAAAAGTTTGTTATGTTTTTGTTTCATAAACAAAATCCCGATATTAATTAAAATATCAGGTCTGTGATTGTATAGGTTTTATTGCACTTAACCTATAATAAGTTCCTAAACCGTTGCAATCCTATTTTATCATGCTAACCAAAGTTTATCAACCATTATTCATTTACTGTTGTATTTTAGTTGACAATTACTATATTTCTTGTGCAATAAAACTTTTGACCATGTGGACCTACTTCCGAAAGGGATTTTTAGCCTTTCATTACTCCACATGAATAATACTATCTACGAATTTACTATATGGATGGAAGATCGCATCAATTATGCCATGAAAACCATTGATACATACGAAAGATACCTATATTGTTTTGATAGATATCTACAAAAGAATTTCTGTTTTTGAATAGAGGAGTCGGATAAAATAACCATCAAACACGTTGATAATTTTATGCAATATCTGAAATCTACATGAGTCATAACAAGGACATCAAACAATTATCTAGCCTCAATAAAACTCTTTTTGAAGTACAGGAAAATAGAGTGATTGCAAGTTGTTGATCCCACTTCGTTGGTCTACGGAAAGGAAGAACAGGCTAAAATGTGCTTCCTGGAGACTTCTGAAGTGGATCTATTTATCCAGGAAATCCAAAAGAACAAAAATCCGCTAACAAAAATAAGAGACAGACTCATGGTGAGGCTGATCTATACTACTGGACTCAGAGTCCAAGAAATGATAGACATAAAAGTATCCGATATATGAGAATCTGACGAACTTCAGGTCATCTGAAAAGGGAGAAAACTAAGGCTTGTATTCGTTTGTCAGGAGGTTAAAGATCTAGTCAAATATTATCTATGGCTTAGAGAGAGTAGAGGGATCAAAGGGGAGTATCTATTTGTTTCCCATTCCCACAATAATTTCTGAGAAAAATTAGACAGGAGTCATGCAAGTGCTATGATGAGAGAATATAGGATAAAAATCTGACTAGATAAGAAGGCAACACCACATACATTGAGACATAGTTTTGCCACGCATTTACTACGCAAGAACGTCAATATTTACGACATCAAACAACTTCTTTGACATTCATCGATCTTAACTACCCAAAAATATCTTCATTCTACTAATACAGATCTAAGAAAAGCCCAAAGTAAAATTTGGTAGAAAATAGGCTGGATTTTTTAGGATGCATTAATATAATACGGTCATATTTATATGACTAATTGTATTCTTTGATGCTTCAAAAGGTAGTTGATTTCGGTGATTTTTCAAAGGCTGATATTGCAAGACATCTTAAATGTCATTTGCAAAATGTTTATGATCGAGAAAAAGGTGAAAGAAAAATCAAAGAAATTTACATAGACAGCTTAAAAGACTTCTACAAAGACAAGATAAAACAGCTTGAAACCATTGTACAGAACTTGGGAAACTAATTTTTGCATTTTCCCTTGATTTTTTAGGATTTAGGGATATAATACACACCGTTAAATCACGAAGCGGATCATTTGAAAAAATCTCTCAATAAAGTCATACGGAATGGTGAATTTACTGTGTCCTTATGGTCTTACCTATATACTATCAATTTCCTGAATTTCTTACATTGCACAATATATCTTGTGCAAAGTCGACCTATTTCATCTTTTCAGTTCTAAATTACTAAATCCATTAAATAAAAATATAAATAAACTATATAGGTATA
>JAYSML010000137.1:0-5983 GCA_043724745.1 bacterium | reverse complement strand
ATGATTGCGATGGCGTGATCGTCACCCATTTTTATGTTTATCTGGGTTTTCATCATCATATCACAAGGTCACACGGAAAAGTATATAACCGAACATTATACCACAAAAGACCAAATAGCCAGGCATTAGAAGCTGTTTAGTTATTTGATAATATTCTGGAGCGATAATTATATCTCATCTAACGAAAAACAATCAAATCAACATTGAGAAAAAGAAAAACACAACTTTTAATATTTCGAATAATACAGACATATGAAGTCAGTTTAAAATAATATAAACACCTATAAAGCATATGTAATATTTTTGTATAGAAAATCAAACAAATATTAATCTATAATTCACAAAAACTTCCTAAATTCATAATCCAAATTTCAAGCAGAGAAGAAAATCAAAATCTCATCATTTCACATACCGCTCATCATTTCCTTTATCTGTCAGAAATTTACTAAATACTTTCCATTACAATGCTCAGCAAAAACATTTCAAAAAGAAGCTAAATCTGACACTTTCCTATCAGATAAATGTACTATATTTTCCATTTGTTCTTTATAGTCCTCTATTTTTTCTCTAGCGGCATAAATGTCATAAATCAAAATTTTATCATATCATTCAAATGCTTTCGGAAACTTATCTCGATTCATTAGTATTCTAGCTATTTGATGTGGTTGGAAAATTACTGAAATTTTCTTTCCAGGATATTTTTCTTTTAAGTTTTCGTATCAGAAAGCAATGGATGATGCCACATGTCCATAATCAGAATAAATCAAAGTTCAATTAACACTTTCTCATAAATATTCCATTCTTCTTCGTAGTCACTTGAAATCCACGAACGATCAAGCCAAATCCACATCTTTAATTTCAAATCCATCTTTTTGGACCTGAGATAATACATTGAAAACTAACGATGCATTTGCCTGTCGGTTTTTTCATCGTAAATATTTTAGATAGAAAGATTCTGCTTTTACATAAATATTATTCTCGCTTTTAATCTCTTCTATATTAGCCAAACTTTCCGCCACAAAAACATTTTTTCTAACATTACCTATAAGTTGAGTAAACGCAGAAAGATAATCTGACCGGTCTTTGTAGTAATCTGTATGATCCAATTCTAGACTACTAATACAGACATAATCTAAGTCCAAATGTAAAAAATGTCTCTTGTATTCACAAGCCTCTACCACGAAAAGATATTTCTTCACCAAATCATATGGAAGCTTTTTCCCAAAGAAAATAAATTCAAAAATATTTGAAATATCCAAAATATGATTTTCATTCACAATATAATTTTTATTGCCCCAGTCCCCTACCAAAGATCATACAATCCCTAGCCCAAATCAAGGAAAACATTTATATGCAGAATCTATAGCCAAAGAGCTACAAGAACTTTTCCCATTTGTTCAGGTAAACCCTACTGTTACAAAGTACTTAGAAATTTCTCCCAAAAACTGAAAATAATTCATCACCACCATTGCCTTGGAATAAGATTTTGCGATATTTTTTGCCTCGAGAACTTCCTGGCTATCAACTACAGCTTCAGAATAAATCACAGTATCTCATTCATGGATTTTATATTTTCCATGTCATATTATCACATCGATTCACATATTTTGTAAATTATCCGTAATCTGACTCTGATTGGCATCTATACAAACCAAGTTTTTAAATCCAAGCTTATGTAATATCCCAACTATAGCAGACATTCCTGTACCACCTGCTCCGACAAGTATTATTTTTGACATAATTTTCTAGATATAATTAAACTACAAAGCAGAATATACAGATTAATCTGACTAATTCAATATTTCAATATTTTTTTAACAAAACAAAAAATGGTGGGAAAAAACCACCATTTCACGTAATACATAGATTTAGAATTAAACGAGTGGTCCATGACCACCAATCTGATTAAGTAAATTCTCTTTGATTCTTTCTGTTGCTTCCAGAAATTCATTAGAATTATCGTTCTGCGCAAGGAAGAAATATCCACTCGGATTCTCTCCCACAATATCAAATTGTCCAGTTACAATACTACTTTCACAATGAGACAGAATAGAAAAGTTTTTTTTAAATCCAGTTTTTTTTACCGAAGAATCAGGATAATATCTGAGTCTTTCTGAAGCACTTTCTTCATATGCCTGTTCTTCATTATACTTTTGGATAAGTATAGAATCGGTAGTGAATGGGTTATCCAAAGTAGATATTCCCAACGCATCGACTACAATCGATGATTTCTCATCTTCCACAAATCCAAGCATATAAGATCTATTAATAATTCCACCGAAGGAATTAGTTCTTTCTTTGCTGAGCCATGCACCGATAAAATCAGGCACTTTTGTTTCGAATCCGAAGTCTTCTAAAAACTTCTTAATCGATTCCTGTCGTTCTTTATTATTCATTTTTAATTTTTGTTTTTAGTTTGGTTTTTTATTCCAAAACCGGTACGATGCCATTCTTTAAAAATTCATTGAATTGCAGTACTGTGGTTGGATCATCAAGCCTAGCTAAATCAAAATTTTCGACTTCCAATTTAGTTCCATAACCCAAGGCTTCTCGTTCATCAAATGATGAACTTTCGTACTCAGCAGTTTCAAACCCGGGATCAACATCAAAGTCAACTCTAATTTTTCCTTCTTCGCTATCTACGTTAAAGGAGATACTATATGACTTTTCAGGACCACGATTAGCGATTGTTACATAGTCATCATCGGCAAGGCCGACTTCGTGTTGTTCGATATCGATTTCAAATCCCAAAAAATTTGGGAATAATAACTCAATGAATCTTTCTGCTTCTCTTTTCCACAGAAGATTCGGATCTAAAATAATGTTTTTAAATTTCATGTTTTTTTTGTTTTAGTTTAATTTAAGTCCATGCAGGTAAAGAAATGCTTTAATTTCATTAAGCAAATTAATTCCAAAATTGCGAATCTTTAACAACTTCTCTTCATTCCACTGACAAAGGTCACAAACGGTATAAATATCAGCAGAATGTAACCGATTTACCATTCTTTTTGATAAGCCAACAGCATCGATTTCCATTAGAAGAACGACTTCTTTGCTAACATAGCTTTTTGCTTTCTCAAAACTAAGCTCTTCTACAATAACTTCAATCTTGAAATCCCGACAAATCCATTCCACATACTTATCCATCAACGAAATAGAGTGTTTTATTTCAATATCTTCAGTATTGAGAAGGAAGACTCCGAACATCTCTAAATAGTTTGGATCAATACATGTTTTCACTTGGAAATAAGTCGCTACAAACCACTTTCGGATAATTTCCCTAGCATCTGCCCAAGAAGAAATTCTCGGTGGATAACAAAGGTAGATACCATCCTTAGCAGGATGTAAATGCAAATTGATAATAGATAACCTACTGTCAAAGTTACAGATAAGTTTCTGTAAATCTACCTGCATGATAGAGGTTCTTTTGATCTCAATCGTATCAACATAAGGCTCTTTTTGATACTCCAAAGAATATTTTTCGTAAAGCTCCTGAAGCATAAATTCTTCCTTAAGTCTATGGAAAGCATGAACAAAGGTCTCCAAAATAATTTCTCCAGTTTTACTATCCTTGATAGAAACCAGATAATTTTTAAATTCAGTTTTTGTTGTCATTTTTATTTTACTTTTGATTTTTGTTTACTAAAACGTTGATATATATTTATAAACAAAAGTCAATACATACATATAAAACAAGACTAAAGAGCCTCATTACTATTTAGACGTTATTTTACTAATATTTTTTACACTTATATCTCTTGAAAATAATCTCTATTTTACTAACCTTCTAACTAAGCGGGGGCTATGTGCCATATAATACCGTGACTCTTTGTTTTCAAAGAGGTAGGAGAATGAACTTTCATGTTCAGTATCACTGGTTGCAAAGATTGTGCAATGATGGTGATATATTCTCCAGAACGATATACTCACATATGAGATAAGACTCTCATCTATATTAAGTGGGCGTATCGTTCCGATACACAACAATATCTTAAAAATGGCATACAGCCACATCTAATTACCCCTCGGTTTTTCTGTAGGGGTATTGTTGTATATGAAATTAAAATGGGAAATCGTCTTCCTCTGGCAAATCAGATTCATTTATATCATAACTCTGTTTTTTATTTTTACCTATTTCCTCTTTTTTTCCCTTTCTTGGTATATAATCTAGTTCTTCTCGTTTATTATAGTCTTGTCGCTTTTCTAAACACTTATCACATAACTCAGACAATTCTCTTGGCACATTATATACACCATATATTTTTGTCATATAGTTTTTGATTCACTTTACTGTACCCATTATAGAATCTTCGATTAGTTTAGTGTATTCTTTTCTAGAATTTTCAGAAAGAGGAACATTACCATACAACTTAAATTTATGTTCATAAAAACTATTTTGAGACAACTCTCATATAGAAGCATAAGCCAAATCATCCAATAGTCTAAGATATAAACTCTTTTTCTTATTATCCAAAGATCTTTTACCCTCACGATCAAAAGCCATTCAATTTATTTCTCTATCTGTATTGCTCTGCGGAGTCCAAGTATTGGTTTTCCTGAAATTTATCTTCCATCATTCTCCTCAAATTATTCATATTAGCTCATCTACGATATCTCATATACGCCAACCAGAATTCTTTATATTTTTCTTATAGCCATTTATCACACCTATACAGTAGTATTTCTTAGAATCAGATATCTGCAATTTCGATACCAAATTTTTCAATTCTTCTATTTTTCATTGTAAATATTTTAATTCAAAATTATCTGTTATATAAAAACTATCTTCTGAAAATTTATTAATAATCTGATCAACTTCTTGATCTTCTAACAAATCGGATAATCCTAGTTCTTTTATGTCAGAAATATAATTTACCATTTTTTCTTCCAATACTTCCATAGTTTGGAAATTAGGAAAGCTTACAGCTATATCATCTGCGTACCTAGAGTATACAGCCTTGGGTCAGGCCATTTCTGGCAATTTTTTTTCTATCTTCATATCAAATCCACCCATAACTATATTCTGTATTTGATTACTAGTACTGGCTCATTGAGGAAGCTGGTTCCCCGAAACACATAAATGAGTAATAGCCCTAACAAACAAATCTTTATCTTTTTCATTTTCCAAATGCGGACATCGATACTTCAATGGTCTAAGTAAAGCTCATTGTAAGTTTTTGTATATTCTATGCGTATCTATAGATGGATAAGCATCCTTTATATCCATTGTTATAAGGTATAGATTTTTTTTATGAATCTCAGCATTTTTTTCTACACTATCTCATGTTTTTCAAGCAGTACTTGCAAAAGAAACTGGAATCATAGATAAACGACTTTTTATCATATCTTGGATTTTTTTCAGTTTTTCATCAGGCTCACTGATATTTCTTACCTTTTTACCCACTTTCTTCCTATATTTTTTATATCAGTAACTCACATGACAAAACCTACTACTATCCTGATTCCTCATTTTCAAAATCTCAAGCAAATGTTCTGATTTACAAGCACAAAAACGAGATAAACTATGAAGGACTATATTATCCTCTTTAGAAATTTCATTTAATAAATTATCTGGCAATATACATCACTTCTCCATTATATACAAATATATAAATTATATATGGACTTTATATATTTAAATTATAATTGCAATATTTTGTTTTAAATATTCTTTTCAATAAAAAAATCTGCATTTCTGAAGGCTTTTCTTATTTTTGAAATTATTTTTACTGAGTTTTTCGGTCGTAATACTTTTTGGCAACAAAACCCATCCATGTTTTTTTATATGGATCAACAAAAGTTCTTGTATTTATAATTTTAAATCCACACTTTTTAATTGCTTTTTGTAATTCTTGTTTTGTCCAGTGTTTTCTAAATCTCATCACTTTTTTATTATAATCGTGTTTCTCTTCAAATCCCTCTTTTGATACATCTGACTTTGTTGTACTTAAAAAAATTAAACCATTCGGCTTTAGTAATCTTC
>JAYSML010000136.1:0-2049 GCA_043724745.1 bacterium | reverse complement strand
CAAATAAACAACATAAGAAAAAATATAAGTAATCCCATTACAACATATCAAGCAAAATAGTTATTGTTTGAAGACTGAACAAATCAGTAAATATCGATTATAGAAAGCCTACTCTGGAAATAATATATAACAATAATATCTATAAAGAACAAAATAGACAAAAAGAGATTAATTAGATTAAAAAATATTTTCCATATTCTTTTATTCAGTATCATATTAACAAACACAAGAAAAAGTATGGTTCAAAAAACAACGAAATCACTAGCAAAGAATCATAAATATTTAAATACCATCGTAAAAAAATTAGGATCAACCAACCTAGATCCATACGTATAATACACCACAAATTGTTTAATTATCATAAGCACAAAAATCAACAAGCCTATAGCCCTACCATACAAATTTTTAGAATCGAAAAAAAAACTTAGAAACCTATTCATTATACTAGAAAATTTTTTAATATTTTTATTTTTTTTATAATCAAACATAATAGTTTTATATCAAATACAAAAGTTACAATATCGACCTCTTGAGATTTAAACTATCTACTTATCAAAGGTCTTATCAAAAATCAATGTTATAATAACTGCTATAGGAACAGCTAATAATACTCCGATAAATCATATAATTAATCATCATAATATCATACTTACAAAAATAACAATCGGATTTACTCACAATGTTTTATTCATCACTAAAGGCACCAAAACATTATTTTCAAACCATTGAATAATTAATATTATAGCCAAAACTATCAATGCCGCATAGATTCAGTAATTTATAAATGCAACGAAGATGGCCACAAGTCATCAAGCAATAGGGCCAATATAAGGAATAATTTCAGTTATTCATCATATCAAAGCCAATGCTCATTTTTGAGGTAGAGAAATACCAAACAATGAAAGCAAAAGAAAGGATAAATACATAGTCAATCATATAAAAATGCATAACATAAACTGACTTTTCAACCAAATTCATAGTTTTTTGTAAATTCTTTCCAATTTCATTTTTATATAATCATGTTTTTTTTCTCATCAAATAGATGCAATAAACAACACTACAGAATCCTTGCTTATAGAAAACAATACAGACAAAGTAAGGACGATAGAACTCTGAGTCACAAAACTAAAGAAAGATCATACAAAATTTACAGCCAAACTTCAGGCCTGTCTCATATAGGACGTACCCAATGACACAATTTGAGATATATTAGCCTGTAGTTTATCTTGGATAGGACCAACGATGCTAGGATCATTCATGGAAGACAAAAGAAGATCTTTAGTATTTCAAGGAAGCCATATATAATTTCTTATAACCTCAACCAATGTGTTCTCAGCCAAGAGTTTTTGAAAATAAGAAACATTAGCAGTAAATATATGCAATATTTGAGAAATCTGACTTAAAACAAATGGAACAATAAAAATCACTGCTCCTATAAAAAATATTGCAAATATCAAATAAGCAAAGAATATAGACAATCCTCTACTTATACTTCTCCTCTGAAAAAAAGATATAATTGCTTCCATAGCAACAGAAACTATATATGCAGTTATTATCAAATAAATAACATCAAGCGATTTAAAGGAAATATATGCCAAAAAGACTACAAACATGCCTATAAGTCGAAATTTCAAAAACATTCTATTTGTAGGAACTATCATTTGAGAATCGTCCTTATCTTTCTTCTTGAAATTTTCCAATTCTTTTTCTAATTTCTTTAACTCAGAAATTTCTTTTGTATTTTTATTCTTAAAAGAACTAACAAAATTAGATCAAATTTTACCTAGATTAGAAAGAAAATTCATAATAATAGATTTAAATATTAAATATTATTTAGAAAAATGAGAATCCAAATCTGAAAGTGATTTTAAAATACATTTATGAACAAACGAAACAATATCTTTTTTATCCAGATTTTCAATTAGTTTTTTAAAATTTTCTATCTTATTTTTTTGCAAAACAACGAAAATTTTATAATAACCTTTTCAAAGTACAAGTTCAGATATATTATTTGCCAAAGCATAGTTATATAAGCACCTTCTAATCTTA
>JAYSML010000135.1:0-5481 GCA_043724745.1 bacterium | reverse complement strand
GGATTTTGATTGATACATTGTATGATTCAACAATATACGATTTGATAATCCAGTCTGTATTTATAATTTATGACTATCCGACGAAGATATAGCCATAATAAACGAAAAGAGTATAGACTTATATGTTTTAGTCCAGTCATTATCAGGCAAAAGAATGGGTCTAAATAAAATTTCTGAAGCTCTAGTATGAGTTAGTAAAACATTAGATTTTTGATCTGAATGAGAGGGTTTATTTCAAAAATATTTAGAAACCTGAGAAGAAGAACACTTAGAAACTCTCAAAAAATATTGTAAAAACGATGTTAGAATGACTGCTCTAGTCTTTTTATACCTAATGCATTTCAAAAAAATATATATAGATGGTGAAGAAATAACATTTTCGATGGAAGATATAGTAAATAAATCATGAGTACAACAGAAAGAAACAAAAGAAAAAGATAACCAAAATCAATCAATATTTTAATATAAAAAGCAAATGAATACAAAATCAGATTTAAAAACATTTTATAATCAAGAAGCCGAGAAATACGCTTACACAAGGAAAAAGCATCGACCAGAATCTGACTTGATTTTGGCTGAGATATCAAATATAGAAAAAAAAACTATTAAAATACTCGAGTTATGATGTTGAGGATGAAGACTAATAAGCCAACTACATAAAATAAAAGATAAAAAGATAATTTACACATGAGTAGATCTATCCGAAAACTTAATAAAAATAGCTAAGAAGGATTTTTTGAAACAAGAAAATACTAATATAAAGGCTGATTTTATCTGTGAAGATATGACTCATTATATAAACAGTCCTAAACAAGAAACATTTGACCTTATACTTTGTATAGCAAGCTTCCAACACATACCAAGCTACAAAGAAAGGTTATTTTTGAGTAAAAATTTCTATAGAATACTAAATTATGAATGAAAAGTCATAATGACAAATCGATCATTTTCTCGACGATTTATAAAAAAATATTATAGATCCATAATTGATTGATTTATCAAAAGCTTATTAAAATATTGAACACTAAATATAAAAGATATAGAGATACCACGAAAATCAAAATGAAGAATATACAAAAGATATTACCATATATTCACTATAAAAGAATTAAGAAACATATGTGCATTAAGTTGATTTACAGAAAAACAGCTTTGTTACCTAGATAATAAATGAAAAAAATCTAACAACATAAAAGACGCTAAAAACAGCCGAATACTTATGAATAAAAATATATAGAAATAGATTGTATTTTTATATTGAAATACTAACATAATTAGATATACAATACCCTGATAGATTACATTTAGACTTTATTTTATTATATAAATTCAAAATCATGTTATTTGATTTTCTTGCATTTATCGAAGAACTAAGAGAAAAACCAGAAAAAAAACAAATCATAGAAAAATATGAAAATTTATGTGGACCGATTTCAGGCTCCATACAAGACCAAAATCGATATACTGAATACCTATACAAATTCGAACCAATAGAATATAATGTACCAGAAGAACTAAAGAATGACTTTGATCGAGGACTTTTGCAACAGTTGGTTGTTTGATCCTTCAGTAGCGATTACGAAATCAAAAAAGAAGAATGAAAAAAATGAAAAGAGTTATACATAGCTGTAAAAAGCTGAGATCAAAGTGTAGTAAAAACATTATCAGAATTGCGATCTTTCCAAGTACTTAGACTATATGAAATATATATAGAAGAACAAATAAATTTACACGCACTAATGATCGAAGAAGAAGCTGAAAAAATAGCAATAGAACAAGAAAGAGAAATAAGAATCAAGAGACGAAAAGCAGTATTGGAAACTATGGATAGAGAAGAAGTTTCACAAAAAGCAAAAAAAGAACAAGAGTCTAAATTATGAGATCTTATGTGACAATTATAATTTTTCTTGATACAAGCCTTTTAGAAATCTGAATAAACATTGGCCAAGAAACTAGGTATTGGCTGATTTATTTGTAAATCCAATCCCAATAGAAAATCTGACGTTTTCCCAACAACCTTAATATAATAATAAGGTAAGCTTAAAAAGTTATTTAGTTTATTCTCTGCCTGCTCCTCTACCGACATGCAGAATTTTATTTCAGACTGATTTTGTGGATTTGATAATATCATATATGATCTCATATAATCGCCTTTAAATATTTCATCCTTTCTAAAGTAATCCCACAAAGATTTATTTTCTATAAAAACATTACTAGCATAGGATTCAAATTGGCCTACAAAATTTTTTATAGAATTCTCACTCAAAGAACCAGCTTTGAAAAAGAATCATTGATCGTGTATATCACTACCAGACAAAAACACGATTCATAGGTTAACCCTTTTAAGAGAATCATTTGTCTCTATCAATGTATTGCTTAGATTAAATGCTAGATTTTTATATTGTATAGGTGATTGTAGAGAGTCGATAACAGAACCAGAGAAAATATCTCTAAATAAAGGCAGAACAAGAGACTCACCACCATTTAAAACAAATGGATCCTTGCATCAAGTACCTTGGTCAAATAGTTTAGATATCTTAGAACCTATACCATGTATATCACTCTCGAAAGAACAATTTCAATTACATAAAAAATTAGATTTAGAAATATCATTTCAAGAAGTATTTGAATATTGAAATCAAACTCAACGATTATTTATTTGAGCCAAAGCCAATTCAAGGCCGCCTCTAGAAATATAATAAGATTTATGATATTTCATTATATTATCTGAATACGAAAACAACTCCTTTACATAGTTTGAGGTCAATATTCATATCAATGACGACGCCAACAATATAAATATAACCAATATACTAATATTTCATTCTTTATTTTTCATGAATTCCAACTAATAATTTAAAGAAAAGAACCATTGTACAGGAACATTTACATTCAATTCCCAAATATTTTTTTTATAGTTTCAGTTGTACACAGACATAATTACCCAAAATCAATTTTTATTTATACATTTAAGATAGTTAGATTCCTCACACACAGAAGACTCATCATCAATATACTGTCTCTCAGAAGCAAAAGGTATTACCTTGAAATAAACCTTACTGATATTACTATTTTTGTTATTGAACAAAGCAGTTTCTCCGTATATATTCCTCATATATAAATTACAATAAGCTCAGGATATTTGATTTCAAATATTATTCATGCCTACACAATTTCAACTAGAAAAAATCTGAGTTTTACCATCTTTTCAACTTAGATACAACACATCTACAATTCATAAATTATCAATCAGATTATTTTTATTATCATTTTTGTAAGAGTCGAAATCTATTGAATTATTATCAGCTACCGTTTGTAATAGTTGAGAAACCTGCAATATTTCTTGATAAACATTTCTTTCTTGTTCTATCTTAAATCACACTCTAGAAATTCGAGAATAAGTACTAAGTAATACAACAAAAAGTATACAAACAACTACCATTGAGATAATGAGTTCGATCAATGTAAATCATCACAATTTATTTCTCATCATTAATATGCTGATATAAAACTTTCCAAAACTACATCTCCCGTTTTCGTTCCATTTTTAAACAAAACATGTGATTCTATTTTTACTATCTTATCTATTGGCAGAGATTTACCAGATTCCAATATGGTTTTTATTTTTATATATCTAGCAAATCTAGTATCGGAGAAAGTATAATCCAATCCAGAATATCCATACCAAGAAAAATCCTTTCAAGTCGTATTTCCATTATAATAAAGAAGTTTATTTGATTGAAAATTATTATCGAAACTAGAATCGTCCATTTCATTTATATTGAAATATCATTTAGGATTAAATCAAATTTGAAATATTTTTGAATCATTTATTCATGAAGAAAGAAAGTACTTACACACATCATCCACATTTCACATAACACCAGCATTTGGATCCATAGAATCTTTCAGTACACAATCCCACTTAAGTCATTTAGCTATATTTGAAGCTTTTATATTATATACTATATCCATTCATTCCTTAGCCAAAAATACAGCTGAATTTTTAGTTTTTATAGAATCTACACTTACTATATTTGAAATAAGCAGTCTGGCTACAGCAAAAACTCATATTGAAAAAACAGCTATAACAACTAATATTTCTATAAAGGTAAATCATTTAATATTTCTACCACGCATTTATTCCTTGCCACAAAACTAAAACTTAATTGCAAATATATTCAGTCAATTTACAATTATAATTCGATATTCTAAAACACCAAGCCTTATAGTTATTTTTATGAGAAAGTATAAATTTTATCTGCTTTCACTCCGTACTTTCTCAGTCCTTATCAGAGTATAAATTACATTTTATTTTATAAGGCGAAAGTCTTATCATTATATTACCCACCGGATTTCAATCAAGCCGAATTCAGCTATAATGAAAATCAGAAAGATCCAATAATTTATTTTTTTCCTCATCTATAGAATAATAAAATCCAGATCACATATGGATATCTATTTTTTCATATTTCTTTCCTGCTATATAACTCGAACTAATAGAATTCATATAAAGAGTCTGGTATTTTTCTATAAATTGCTGCTTAAATGTAAGTACATTCAGCTTTTGAATATTTTTAGATCAGAAATACATCGTCACACCAAGAAGAAAAGATATTATAGCAAGTACAATAACGGTTTCTATAAGTGTAAATCATTTCTTTTTCATATAATCCTATAACAAATCTAAACTCATGCTCATTCCATAATTTGCATAATCAACCCAAAAACTCATAAGGCTATAACAGTGACTATTCAACCAATAAATACCAACATTACAGGTTCTATAACTTTTGCTAGACGATTTATCATATCCATAAGTTCTCATTCGTATAATAGCAAAACGTTATCAAGAGAACTATTTAAATTGGCTGTTTCTTCTCCTACCTTTATCAATACCATTACATCATTTGGTATAATATTATTTTGTCCTTTAAGTGACAGATAAATCATTTCTCATTTTTGAAGTCATAACAAAACCTTATCTATCATATCCCTGTAAGCAGGTATTCATAAGATTTCTCTCAAAAGTTGGAAAGTTTGTACATAATTCATTCCTGATGCAATCATAAGTTTCATATATCTACA
Organism: bacterium; assembly: GCA_043724745.1. Taxonomy (GTDB): domain Bacteria; phylum Patescibacteriota; class Gracilibacteria; order Absconditabacterales; family Absconditicoccaceae; genus JAYSML01. The sequence goes on along the minus strand of JAYSML010000135.1, from coordinate 393 downwards.
CCACTTCACCAAATAGAAATATTTAGTCATTTTACCTACCAATGGTATTTTGAAAAGAATATTAAACCAATTCTTTTTTCATGAATCCATAGAGAAAAAAATAGATAGAAATACTGATATAGCAACTATAAAGATTAAAATCCACTGCCATTCATTCTGGAAAAACAGGGAAATGTTTCTTAGAAACTGTGTTGTCCAAGGCAAGCTAACGTTTTGGAAACTATCAGCCAAAGCAAAAACACTTGGCAAAACAAAAAGGAATAACGCCAAAACGGCCACTATAGCTACCACTACTAGCAAAACTGGATAAATCAAAGCAGAAACATATTTATTTTTTATATCATTCAAGAACTGATATTCAGAAGATAGTGATTGTAATACATTTGGCATATT
>JAYSML010000134.1:0-3170 GCA_043724745.1 bacterium | reverse complement strand
AAATCAATAAATTGGATTTTTATGTTATTGATTATGTGCTCCAAATTAAGTTTTTGGTAAAAAAGATCAGTCATTAGAAATGTAGTCGCTAGATCTTCTTCCAATTTCGGATCCGACTTAGAAGATTCATTAGATTTATAAGTGTCGTATTGGTCATATTCGTCAATAATACTCATCAATATTATTTAGAATATAAAAGATATTACAGTAGTCCATATAAAATTAGATTTTCGATTGATACATTGGTATTTAATATTTTTTTTATCTTTAGCCATTTTTTTCACTTTTCTACTAAGCCATTGTCTGTGGCATAGGATATTCGTCCATCCAAAAACGATTCGAATGTTCAGTTTTGATTTAGTTTTTTTAATATAGAAAAAGTTTCTACAGTTTTTTTACCTTCTGAAAGTAATTTAATCAGACTTAAATAATTGAGTTTTAATTCATCATTTTCTTTGAAATTTCTATCCAAGCGCAATAATATTCATGGTCTACCCATCGCCATACTACATGCGAATTTTGTTAGATTTTCATCTTGTGAAAATAGATTATTTTGTGAGGAGAATGCTAATAAGTCTTGGTAAGGTAGAGTCTGAAATTTAAGAAGAAGTGCTCTGGATATGATAGTCTCTAATAATTGAGATTGATGCGAAGTGGTAGCTATAATAAGTCTATTTGGCAATGGTTCTTCGCAGGTTTTGAGAAATGCATTTGCTGCATTATCATTCATTCTCTCTATATTTTCGAGTAGGAGAACTTTTTTATTTCACATGGCAGATTTAGAAAGTCGTTTGTTGACTTCTCTGATTCATAAATCTTGATATAGAGTCCCATCTGGATTTTTAATATTTTGCTTATCTGATGTTTTTGGCAGTTCGACTTTGAGTATGTGCTTTTTTCATAGAACTTCACTCATATCTCTAATGTGTAACAAATCGCTATTTATATAATCTCATAGATGTTCACTAAGTATTTCTTTGGCGATAGTAGTCTTACCTATATTTTCTGGTCATACCAATATAATAAACTGAAACTGATTTTCATTTGAGTGAAAAAATCTATCTATGTAGTTTTTTAATGTTTCTATACTGTTTTTATTTCCAATCATCCAATTTATATTTTATAAATGTAGTTTATATCTAATTATTTATGTTAAGAAAACAAGATTTAAAAAAAACCGCTTGGGAGCGGAATTTTATTCTGATAATATTTTGTGCATTATACCATTTAATAATCTAGGAGATCATTCATCTGAATATCTTTTTGATATTTCTATCATTTCGTTTAATAATATTTCTTTGGGAGTTTGTAGTTCTTTGAATTCAGTATATCAGAGTATAAATATACATCTATCAATTAGATCCATCTGATCAAATTTGAAACTACTTGTATAACTGTTTACCTTCTCCGTGATCTCGTCTATATATTTTACAAAATTTATTCATATTTTAAAAAGATAGTCGTAGTCTGTATCTGCCCTTTCCCAGTCTCAGAAAAAATCTGAAATAAAACCTGACAATAATTCTTCTGTAATTTTATAATCAGCGTATTTTTTTATACTTTCTGTCAATTCTCTTTTGGCTTCGTTAAATTTTTCTCAATCTGTTTCAAAGACAAAGTCGATAAACAAGGCTTCTGTGATTGGTCTTTCTTGATTTATCAATTCATAAAAAAAACAATGCTGATAGATGAATGCTAGCACTGCTTTTCTTGAGTTTATTCTGGCTTTGATATTCATTAAATTTTGGTTTTCAAAGAGTTAAATCAAGGATTATGCATCTATTACTTTTTCCTTTGATTTTGTCTTGATAGTGATTATCTGTTTTCATTTGTAATATCCACATGAGGGACAAACCTTATGAGATAATTTTGAAGCTCCACAATTTGCACATTTAGATACACGGTAAGTAGAAGACAATCTTTTTAGATTGAGCCTCTCCCATGTAGAATGTCTGCTATTTGATTTAGCAATGGATATCTTCTTTTTTGGACCTATTGTCATGATAAATAATAAATAACAACTAAAACGTAAAATCCATATCTAAGTATGAAATTTATTTAACATCCACTACTGTTTTCAAATATACCTTTCAGTCAAATTTTTCAAATTTTTTCTTTTTAAAGGCTACTTTTCATTCAATTTTTGAATGTACTGTAAAATCTTTTCATACGTATGTATTTTTTCCGCATTCGTATTTAGAACCTTTCTGTCTAATAATAATGTCTCATGCTTTCACATCTTGACCTCCAAAGAGTTTGACTCATCTGTACTTTGCTTTCGAATCTCTAAGATTTTTTGCTGATCAACCAGCTTTTTTGTGTGCCATCTAAACTATAAATGTATAAAGTAAATATATCGTCATTCGATTGTTGATAATAATAATTTCCTAATGTTTTTCAACATCTTATTCGTTTTTATTCAATACTTCCCATGTTGTCTTTTCTGTAGATTTCTCATACAGGAAGTAATCTTCATATAATAACGTTAGCCTTCAAATCTGACAATGTATCAATTGCTCATCTAAGAGATGCTCAAACCATAACTCTAATTGTTTCTTGGAATGATGCGGCTGAAAGTCGAGAATCAGTTTCCTTTGCTATATTTGTAAGTCATAATGCCAATCTTGTTCATTTAGCAGCCTTTTTTCACTCTTTTTCCAATTGTTTATTTACTATAACAAATTCTTCGAATCTTACACGAGTTCCTGGAACGAAACAACTATCTCCGGAGTCTTCTATAAACACCTTTGAGAATATCTGTTTCAAAACCACTTCTATATGTTTATCATTTAGAGCTTGTCATTGGGACATATACACTTTTTTGATTTCTCTAATCATGTACTTTTGGGTTTCTAGATCTCATACAATCTGTTTGTATTCTTTTATATCCAAGGATCCGTTTGTAAGTATTTCTCATTGAAATACATCCTCTCCTCATTTTAGTTTAAGTGGAGTAAGTCATATAAGAGACTTTAAGAATACCTGTTGTACTCATAATATTATATGGTCTTTTTGTATATCTAGTATTGTTCATTCTTCTTTTACTTTCAATTTACTCTTTCATTTTCAAGCATAAACTCATCATTTTACCAATACATCTCATTTTTTAACTTCTATAGAATATCAAGTTTTTATAGGATAAGGCTTCTTCTGGTAATCTGAAGTTACTC
>JAYSML010000133.1:0-6917 GCA_043724745.1 bacterium | reverse complement strand
GCCAGAAGATTTGGTGATGTTAAATTGATAATAGCTAGCATATTGCACGATACCGCCGAAGACAATAGAAAGATAAAAATGAAAGATATATATGAAACTTTCTGATATGAAGTATGATTTATGGTAGATTCAGTGACTGACAATATAAACTTTTTTCTTCTTGAGCCTGAAAAAGTTTTGGATGATAAAATAGAAAAGATTCTATATTGATGAATGGTAGATATAAGGTGTATACTATTAAAATTACATGATAGGGAAAACAATATAAGTACATTAGGTTGATTAGAAGCGAATAAACAAATCAGAATGAGTTTTGAGACACAAGCAATATATGAGCCTTTAAGAAAACTACTGTGATTTAATAGAAAAAAGAAATCTATAAAAGAATGTGAGATTATTTTGAAAAACTATCTATATACGAACAAAATAAACAATCCACAGGAATTTAAAGAAGCTCTTTTAAGTCAGACTTTTTATGAGTTTGATAATGACACATTCAACCTTATTTATAAAAATGCTTATCGTGTGTTCTGGAAAATCCAAGATAAAAAGGTTTTTGAAAAATTGGTAAATACTAAAAAATTTGATGATAAAATACAAGTAATATCTATAGATCAAAATATGAATTGAAGTTTCTGCGCAATTATAAAATATAAGCAATGAAATGTTTTTGGGAATTTTAAAAGCAAACTAAAGTTCTATACAAGTTCAACTTAAATTATATTTTATTTTTTTCTGCAATGTATGAATAATATATATAATCTAATATCAGACTGACAACTAAATGATGAACTGTCTTACTGCATAAGGAACAGAATCTTGGAACAAAAATTTTTGTATTTGAATAATTGAGCCGACTGCTACTATGATATTGTAAATACCGATGATATTTATTATCAGGACTACCCTTATAGTCTTTTTATAGATTTTTGAATGAAAAATATATTTTCTAAGGATAAAAAAATTGCACTTGTCAGTCTTTGATGTGGAAACTCAGCAATAGAAACATTTATTTTCGAACATTTGAAGGATGAATTCAATATGGATTATTATTGAGTAGATTCTTCTAAAAATATGTTAGAACTGTCTATAAAAAAGATGAATTTGATAAAAAATGTGGAAAAGAACTTTATATGTGCAGACTTTTCTACAAACGAATTTAAGAGAGAGTTAAGTCAGTTGACATCCGGAGCTGACGAGAGAATGTTTACTTTTTTTAGCAATACTTTTTGAAATATAAAGCCAAATAATATAATAGATATATTATATAACCTATTGAAAACTGGTGAAAAAATCTGGCTTGATGTCCGCTTGAGAACAGGAAAAAAAACAAAAGATGACCTGAAAGATTTTGAAAACTATTATTGATATTTATCCAATAAAGAAATGCTAAATTTATTTTTGAATCCTATGAAATCTCTTGGTATTTCGAAAGAAGATTGAGTTTTTGGCTTAAACACACAAAAAATCGAACCTCTGGAAGCGGTGAAATATCAATACAATTTCATTTTCAATAATAAAAAAGAAATAACAATTAAAAATGAGAGAACTACAATATTAGAGTGAGAGGAATTGAAAATCGTAAATATATATACTTATGATCCGGCATGATTGATAAAATTCTTTAAGTGACATAACTTTAAGATGATAGATTCCCTCATAAGAGAATGAAGATGACAATTTTTGTTTGAAAAGATATAATTTACATTTTTGATATTGTATTGAAAAAATTAAACATTTTTTCAGTTTGTATTGAAATTTAAATCTGGATTATTATACATTTTGTCTTGAAACATGTTTTTTAGTATTAATTTAATATTATGGCAAAGAGAAAGATTGAAAACAAAACAATCGAAGTGATACTTTTACAAGCAGATAAAAATCTTGGAGAAAAATATGAAATCGTAAGAGTAAGACCTATTTTTGCTAGAAATGTTCTCTTACCAAAAAATTTAGCAGTTTTGGCTGACGCTTCAAACAAACATAATTTCGCTCAGAAAATGAAAGCAGCAGATACTGAAAGAAAAAATAAAGCTAGTTCATTGGAAGAACTTTTCTCAAAAATAAGTAATGATGAATGAATTACTATTCTTAGAAAAGCCAATAAAGATCATACATTGTATGCTAAAGTAGATGAAAACGATATCACAGCAAAGATAAAGGAAGTTTATGGTATGACAATCGAATCTCACTTGTTTAAATTGAAAAAGAAAATATCCGCTCTAGGAACTTTCAATGTAGCATTTTTGTACAAAGAAATCAAAAGAGAAATAGTTGTGAAAGTAGAACAAGATCCTGAAGAAGCAAAAAAACATAAAGACAGCGATACTAGCAAATGAGAAGTAGTAGAAGAAGTAAAAGTAGAAAAAACTAAAGATGAACTTAGAGCCGAAAAGGAAGAAAAAAGAAGAGTAGAAAAAATAGAGAAGATAAAGATGTTAAAGGAAAAATACAAATAGAAATTAGCTTATAGTGAATAATTTATAGTAAAAAACACTAGTAGGGACGTCAATTTATGGCGTCTTTTTTTGTTATAGAAAAATATCTATGCTATAAAGAAAGTCTTTTTGTACTAAGTATTGGAAGATTATACTGAATGATTTTTAAAATGCTTTCTTCGTCGAGTATGTAATATAAGTTCTATTGATTGAGTCTTTATCGAATTAAAAATAGCGATAACTCATTTATCTTTTTTATATTCTGGATAGAGAATGTCCATTTCATCTAATTTTGTTTTTCATTGAAGATACTGATAGGTCATACTCAGTGCCAAAAATTGTAAATACTCTTCTCTAAATTTATCTTTCTTGGTTAAATAATTGCTTCCCGATGTAAAAAAGGGAGCACTAAATTTTCTTAAAAATTGTGTACCGAATAATGAATCATCTTCTTTTCGTAATGTAGGATCATAAAGACTCGAGCTTCAAAGCTGTTTATAATCAGTAAAATCTATTTTTTCTCTATGTCTTGTAAACAATTCTGTTCATGGGTAAGGAATTAACGGAGATAAGAAAAGCGTTATTTTTTTATTAGTTTCTTTTTGAATTTGAAGTAACTCTTTAGCAACTTCTATAATCTTCTCTATTGTAGATTGAGCATCAAATGGAGATAATAGTATATCTATTTTGAAATCAAGGATTCTTGAATTTTTTACAAAATGAAGTACTCATAGAATTTCATCCTGAAGTTCTTCTTCTGTCCTTACTCTACCGCTATTTTTTCTTCCAACTTCAAACGCAGTATTTCAATCTACTGAATTTATTCATAGATGAACTGCCATAGCGTTGACCTCATCTAGCAAAGATACGGTATTGTTATAGTTTTTCTTCTGAAATTGTTTAGAATCCATCACAATATGTGATGATGGCATAAATCATTGTTTGTCTTGTATTGTATTTAATATTGCCTTGGATGTTTTCACTATGGAGCCCTCAAATGTAGGTCACTCAAATTTCACATAATCTATAGGTTTTTCAAATTCTGTTTTTTCAATTGTTTTTATAATATTATCAAAAATCTGTTTGCTATTTTTTGTTTTTTGCTGAGCACAGTAATCGCATTGATTTGGACAATTTTGATAATGGGGAATTCTTAGTTGAAACTTCTTTCCTTTGGTCTTTGGGTCTTTTAAAACCTCTAAAGGAAGTAGTGGAAATGGAGACAAATGAGGAAATTCTCACTCAGGTACAATTGGTTCTGATGAAGTGGCTAGCAATCATTTAGAGTTTTTAAATAGTATATCTCTCGAAATAATATCGCTATTTTTTACATTATTGAGAAAACCAAAGAACGGCTGAGCATGCCCAATATTTATTGCATCTATATATCACGAATCGAGAATATATTTACGTGTTTCTTCGTTGGCGGTTCATTGTCATCAGGCAATAATGAAAGTTCAATCTGGCTTTCCTAATTTTATAGTTTCTGCTAATGCGATCAGTTCCGGAACCGTTTCATAATCGACTCAGAGACCAAAAATCTGAAAAGATTTATCGGCACCCAATCATGCTGCAAGATTATTTCTTACTTCAGCACTTTTTAAATATCCTCTGTCAAATGGAATGGAAAAAACCGGGATTCACATTTCTATTACTCAAGTCTTGAGTATTTGCTGAGAATAAGGGATATAAGGATCTGTAAAACTATTTGCAAAACGTAAAAATATTACTTGTAGGTCTCTTTGTGTATATTCTGTAATCTCTGAAGTTTTTGGAGACACTGATTTATCGGATAATTTTTCATTACTATCTATCATTAACTAAGGCAGGATAATATAAATTATTATTTTACATACTATATGTATTTGATAATCAATGTCAATGCAGACTTGTCTTATTGCCTATCTATTTTCCATTGGAATTTCTCCTTATTTTATTACATTCAGAGTTAGGTATTAAATATTTATTATAAGATATATTATGTTTGAACTACAATCGAACTTCCAACCTGCATGAGATCAGCCACAAGCTATAGAAAAAATTATAGCATGATTTGAAGAAGGTAAAAATATACAAACACTACTCTGAGCTACTGGAACTGGTAAGACTTTCACGATGGCAAACATTATACAGAAAGTACAGAAGCCAACCTTGGTAATTTCACATAATAAAACTTTGGCAGCTCAGCTTGCTACTGAGTTTAAGCATTTTTTTCCGAATAACGCAGTACATTATTTCGTATCATATTTCGACTACTATCAGCCTGAAAGTTATTTGCCAGCAATGTGAGTCTATATAGAGAAAGAAGCAACGATAAATCAAGAAATCGAGATGTATAGACTGGGTGCGATGGCATCACTTCTTAGTAGAGAGGATGTAATTGTAGTTGCATCTGTTTCTGCACTTTATGGTTTGGGACAAAAGAGATTTTTCCAAGAGAACTGTATACAATTTGAAGTAGGCAAAACATATGATTTCAAAGAAATAAAAAGGCAGCTTCTCAGAATACAATATAAGCCAGTACAATCAAAAATAGAACACTGAATGTTTGATATGCAATGAGATAGAATAGATATTTTCTCTAGTACCGATAAGGATCTTTTTAGGCTACATTTCGATGAGGATGTATTGGAATTTATAGAACTTAGAGATTCTACAAGTTTTGAATTTCATGGGAAAAAGGAAAAAATCTTTATCTGGCCAGCAACCCAATTTTTGCAAGATATATCTGATTTGGAAGCAATCTTGGTAAAAATGGATAAAGAGAAAGAACTCAGAGTAAAAGAATTTGAAAAAAAATGAATGATGATAGAAGCCGAAAGAATTAAAAAGAAAGTGGAATATGATATTAGGATGATTAAAGAAACCTGATTTACAAATGGTATCGAGAACTACTCTCTTTACTTCGACCAAAGAGATCCATGACAAACGCCAAATACGATTTTCGACTATTTCCCTGATGATTTCATGATGATTATAGATGAATCACATATGACATTGCCACAACTGAGAGCCATGCCAAGTGGAGATAAGTCTAGGAAAGAAAATCTGATTAAATATTGATTTAGACTGCCTTCTGCAATAGACCATAGACCATTGAATTTCAGTGAATTGGAAAATAAACTCGGATGGAAAGAAAATGATTTAAAGTGAGCTAATGATTTATCTGGTATTGATTTGGGAGAAACTTATGCAAAATTGCCTGAAATAATAGGTAAACATGAGAATGAATCATCTGAAATTTTTAGACTTCACAAAAATGCTAAGACAATTTTTTTATCAGCCACTCCTTCTGCGTATGAATTAGATTTGTCTGATCAAATAGCCGAACAAATAATTAGGCCAACATGACTTTTGGATCCAATTACCTATGTCTATCCTAAGTCTTGAGATTATGATATATTGATGAAAAGCGTAGAAAGACTGATGGACAAAAAACCACATTTACAGGAATTTATGGATAAATACAAATTGAAAGATGGTACTGAAGAAGTATTTTGAGATGAACAAGCTTTAAATATTTAAAAATAAGTAATGGAATTAAATTCTGATTTATTAAATTTGCTAGAAGTTTTGAAATCAGAAAAAACTGTTTGTTTATTGGCTCCTAGCTTCCCAATAGATTTCGAGTTTCCTGAAATTTTGAAAAAACTGAAACAAATCTGATTCGAAAAAATTGTCGAACTAACTTATGCCGCTAAGATTATAAATTTAAATTATCATAAAATATTCGAAGAAAGTCCCGATAAGCAATTTATTTGTAGCAACTGCCCTACTATCGTAAAATTGATAGAAAATAAATATCCACAACACAAAGATAAATTGATAAATATAGCATCACCAATGGTGATAATGAGTAGATTTGCTAAATCAGAATTTGGAGAAGATTATAAAATTATTTTTGTGGGCCCTTGTCTAACAAAAAAATTGGAAGCAAAGGAATCTTGAACCGTGGATTATGCAATTACCTTTAAGGAGTTACAAGAAATTTTCGATTACTATGAAGAAAATAAGTTGCCATACAAAGAATTTAATTTTGATGTCACAGAAAGTGGAGATATTGATTTCGATAAATTTTATAATGATTATACGAAGGTTTATCCGCTTTCATGAGCGGTAGCACAGACTATACATTCCAAAGATATTCTGAAGGAAGATCAAATTTTGATTGTTGATGGAATTGCCGGAATGGAAGAAGCGATGAAAAAGTTTGAATCAGATATAAATATAAAATTTCTAGATGCTCTATCTTGTATTTGATGATGTATATGATGACCTGGCGTGGTCAGTAAGGATAGCGTGGAAGTAAAAGAAAAAAAGATAAGAGAATATAAAGAATACTGCAAAAAAGATAAGATTTGAAGTAAGCTTTGAAAGTTTGAATTTTCTGAATGATTGGATATAAAAAGATTGCAATAAAATCAGACTTTTTAACTTGTATATTTGTATAGAAATATTTGACAGATTTTTTTTTGTGAT
>JAYSML010000132.1:0-4445 GCA_043724745.1 bacterium | reverse complement strand
GCATGATTGATATCTATCAATTTTTCCTCATCATAATTTTCGGTGATGGTAGCTATTATTTTCGTTAACATTGTATTGGACATTATTAAAAGTTTAAACGCTTTTACTTTTTATATACTAATCGATAAGCTAATCAAACAAAAATTCATCATCATACAATATTACCAAGTGTAACAGGTATTAGGTTATGTACTATATTTCATCATGTAATATTTGCGAAATCACTAGAGCTTTTTCCTATCAATATCCAGAATGATTCTGGGGCGAAGTTTTTAACTACATATGCCATTGGTAGATAAAACATATTTGCTACTGAATGTTCAAATCCTGCTGCCACAAAGGCAGTAATGGGAAATAATATTCCAGCTACCTTATCAGCCACAGTTTTTCCTGCTCGAGCCAACCATACTCATAGGCAAACCAAAATATTACATAGGATTCCCAAGCAAAATGCTTGCAAAAATCAGTATTCTACTTTATGTGTTGCTATGTCCAATATATTCAATCCTATTGCTCATTTCCCAAACCCATATCGTCCAGCACCGAAAACTATTGCAACCAATAATAGTGCTCAGGCAAAATTTGTAAAATAAACAGAAATCCGATTTCGAATTGTATCCCAGATTGTTAATTTTCAATCAGCATTTCACACCATTAACATAGTGTTTCATGTGAAAAGTTCTGCTCAGGCTATCATTACCAAAATCAGTCCAAGAGAAAAAGCAATTCATGCCATCATTTTTTTCAATCCAAAAGGCATTCACTCAAATCCAGTACTAGCAGTAATGGAAAATATTGCTCCCAATCAAATATAAATTCATGCAAGCATTCCAAGTACTATTCATTTTCCAAATGGAATCTTGGCTTTTTTTACAACCATTTCCTGTGCTTTTGCAGTAATCTCTGCTGGAGATAGGCATTCCATATCTACTATATTATCTAACTAAAACTTTTTTAAAGTATTTCTCAAATATATCTTTTACCTGTTGGATTTTCTGCAAACTAGGATATCAGACATGTTCCAACTCGTATTTCCATCCAAGCTCTTTCCGTTTATATACTCATAGATGATGATAGGGTAGTATTTCCAACCTTTCTATATATTCGTAGTTTCCATATCTTTCTCATATTTCTTCCACGTCGTCTATATGATCAGTATATCCAGGCACCAAAACGTATCTTATCCACATCCTTTTCTTTTGGTCTTCTAGATAGTCTATCAGTTTCAATGTATTTGTATTTGTTTTACCAGTTAGTTTAATGTGTTGGTCGTTATTTATATGTTTGATATCTACCATAAATAAATCTGCTAATTCTATTGCCTTCTTAACATCTTCATTCCATGGAAATCCATTTGTATCCACAACTATATTTATTCACTCGGCCTTCAGTTTTTCGAAAAGTTCTATAAGTCCCTTAGCTTGTAATAATGGTTCTCATCAAGATACAGTGAATCATCATTTGGCCGCAAAGTATGGTTTCATTTCTACTACCTTATCTACAATTTCATCAGCAGTCATTATTTTTCCTCAATCGCAAGGTATTGTATCGGGGTTATGACAATACAAACATTTGAACATACATCATTGCAAAAACAGGACAAACCTGATTCCTGGCCCATCGTGGGTTCAGAAACTTTCCATAGAATGAACTCTCAACATATTTAACTAATAACTAATAACTAAAAACTAACAATTTATACTTTTAGTTTTTCACTTTTAACTATCCACTATTTCTTACATGTGATCGTGGAATGTTCTAGCTATTACTTCCAACTGATGTGCCTTTGAAAGTCTTGTAAAATTCACTGCATAACCAGAAACTCTAATAGTCAATTGAGAATAGTTTTCAGGATGTTCGTATGCATCCATAAGTGTTTCCTTATTTAAAACATTTACATTGATGTGTTGTGCTTTTTTGAAAAAATATCCATTAAGCATATTCACTAGATTCTCTACCTGTTCGCTTAGGTCCGCTCACAAAGATTTAGGCACTATGGTAAATGTATTTGATATTCCATCCTGTGCATTCTCATATTTCAATTTAGCTACAGAGTTCAAAGAAGCAATAGCTCCACTTTTATCACGACCATGCATTGGATTAGCTCCAGGTGCAAAGGCTTCTCATTCTTTTCTTCCATCAGGAGTAGCTCATGTATTTTTTCCATACATCACATTCGAAGTGATAGTCAAAAGTGACATAGTAGGATTAGCATTTTTATATGCCTTATGGGATTTTAATTGTTCATAGAAATATTTACTAATCTCTTGTGCTATATTATCCACATTGTCGTCATCATTTCCAAACATTGGAAATTCTCATTCTATTTTGAAATCCACAGCTAATCAATTTTCATTTCTAATTGGAGTTACTTTAGCATTTTTTATAGCAGATAAAGAGTCGGCAATTATAGAAATACCAGCAATTCCATAGGCAATATCTACGCCATAATTTGCATCTACGAAAGCCATTTGAGCTTTTTCATAGTAATATTTATCATGCATATAGTGGATTACGTACATTGATTTAGCATAAACTCTAGCTAATTCATTCATTACGTATTGAAAATTTTTATATACTTCATCATATTTCAATTCTCCCTCTGACAATGCAGGTACCTCCAAAACCTTTTCTCCTGTATGTTCATCACAACCAGAATTTATTGCTAATAAAAGCGCTTTTGGAAGATTACATCTAGCTCAGAAATGTTGGATTCTTTTTCATAATTCTTGATAAGATACACAACATGCTATTCCATAATCATCTGAACCACGACATTCTCTCATTAGATCATCATTTTCGTATTGTATAGAAGATGTATCTATAGAAACCTTAGCACAGAAGTTTTTGAAACTTATTGGTAGTTTTTGAGATCGAAGTACTGTTAGATTAGGTTCTGGAGATGCTCATAGATTATACAAAGTTTGTAAAAATCTAAATGAAGTTTTAGTTACCTTTGTCCTTCCGTCCACAAGCTGTCATCATATAGACTCAGTTACCCAAGTAGGGTCTCCACCAAATATATCATCATATGCTCACATTCTAAGATGTCTGACTAGTCTAAGCTTCATCACAAATTGATCTACTAATTCTTGTGCTTCAGATTCAGTTATTTTTCATTCATCTATATCCTTCTCTATATATGTATCCAAAAAACTTGAAACATTACCTAGAGACATTGCTGCTCAATCTTGTTCTTTGATAGCGGCAAGATATGCAAAATAAACTCGTTGTACTGCTTCTTTTGCATTTTGTGCAGCTTGAGAAACATCAAATCCATAGCTCATTGTCATTTCCTTGATATCTTTCAATGCCTTGATTTGCAATGCTACTTCTTCTCTAAGTCTCACTTTTTCATCAGTCATATCTCATCCAATATTTGCTTTTTCTATTTCCTTACTTTTAATTAATTCATCAGCTCCATACAAAGCCAATCTCCTATAATCTCATATAATTCTTCATCTAGCATAGTTATCTGGTAATCCAGTTACTATATGTTTACTTCTGTAGCTTCTAATTTCAGCATCATAAGCGTCGAAAACTGAATCATTATGATTTTTGGCATAGTGGAAAATATCATTTACTCTAGGAGACATTACCAGTCATCTTTCTTTGATAGCTCACTCTACCACTCTTACTCCACCAAAAGGCTTCATAGATCTTTTCAAAACTTCGTCTGTTTGTAACCCAACTATTACCTCGCTTTCTTTTTCGATATAACCAGGTTTATGACTTGTGATAGTAGATATAGTTTCTGTATCTATAGCTCTACATCCTCAGTTATCTTTCTCTTCTTTCAGTGCTTGTTTACAAATTTCTCGTAATTTTTTTGTCCTATCTGTAGCTCATTGTAAAAACAAACCATCTCATTCGTAAGGTCTAATGTTTTCCTCGATGAATTTTCTTACGTTAATTTCCATTTAATATAATATGTTAGAAATATAAATCTGATTATGCCGCTAGGCAGTGGAACTAAATCATCCAAAAATAAATAATTATTATAGAACTTTGGGTGTCTCGGTTTATTTTTTTGGCGCAGAAACAAAAAACGACGATGTTATCTCCGTTTTCATTTTGAATGAAAGAATTTATTACCTAAATCATATATGGATACAAGCCCATAAATCAAGCTTTTTTTGACTTATTATATTAAATAATATTGTATTCGAAATAAGATAATAAAAATCTTTGCCCAAACTTTAATATGAAACAATCTAAGCATAATATATCCATTTATCCAGCTTTTCCTCAACTGGATGAGATGGCTTTTCTCATTGATAATAATTGATATGAATATTCCATGTGTTAATAATTGTTCTAGTTTTTTCTTTATCTCACATATGTGATTGTTCTTTTTGATAAGGTACAAAACTAGCAAGACCGAAAGTTTCAAGTATTTTTCCAAATGGATTAGAGGTAATCTTGTAGGTGTTATTAAATAGATA
>JAYSML010000131.1:0-7844 GCA_043724745.1 bacterium | reverse complement strand
AAACATATAACTTTTATCTATCTAATCCTATAGATCTATACTACACGCTAAACTTTATAGAAATGCTATTATACAAATACTGACTAAAACAAGAAATAAATAAAAAATCCGATTACTCCACCACTATACAAGCCCTAAATGAATTCTCCAATTTTTTTCAAATTTTCATATGACAAATTTCTATAGAAACCAGAGAATTATTTAAGAAAACAGAAATCACAATGTTACAACATAATCCAATCCTTGATAGCTGAGATTTTTTCATGACTAATAAATTACTTCCAGAGTTAAGAGAATTTCTAAACAAAATAAAATGACTTTTATTGGAAGATGACTTTGAAATAATTGAATCACAAATAAACAAAATTTCCGAAATTTTTAGCAAATTAGTATATATCACAAAAAGGATGTATTGACAGTCAGATTTCTATTTTTTATATGCCGATTCTACAAAATTCACAAATCGATCCGAATTCATAGAAGTATTTTGAACTCAAAAAACATATTTTTTCTCAAATACCAACAAAAACTTACAAAATATAAATACTGACAAAAAAAATTGAAATTCATTTGAAATTACCAATATCGAGAAAATACAAGAGCTAACTGACTACTTAGCTTATGAATGTAAACAGTGAGAGTATAATACATTTTTTGTTGTTTCCACAAGGAAAGAAGAATCTAAAAAAATATTTGAAGATTTATACAAAAACAATATACACAAAAACACACTACTATTAGTAGAAAATATAACATGATGAGCTGGTAAAAACATATTCAAAGCCCAATCCAAATCACAAAAAATCATAATATGATGATACCAATTCCTACTCAATGTTTTTTGAAGTTGAATAAAAGTAGACAAGCTAATTGTCTACAACATCAAAGGCGGTAACGAATCATATATTTTAGATGATATTAAGCGATATGCCACGTCGTAAAAATCAGAAAAATTCTAGAAAGATCTGAATAATATTAATTTTTATCAAGTTGATATGAGCAACGATAATTTTTTATATAGGCCTTTCCACAAACATCAAAAACACATGAGAAAACATAATGGATATAATACAAAAAGATTTTTTTAAGGTTAACGAAGACTCCCATACATTAGAGGTCAATACCGAAACTCATTTTGCTGCTGAGGACAAAAATGATGAACAGTATTTTGAAAAGCTAAATGACACATGTCTATCAAACACCGAATTATGTGACAAAATAGATTTTTACGGAAGCTATCAAAACAAGGAAAAATATAACTATATCCAAGAAAGCTTCTCTGTAATAGACTATATAAATGAAAAAACTATAATCTGATCCAATTTTGAATGAACAATAAATGAGATAAAAATTAACAAAGACTCTTGAGATAGAAGATGATATGCCACGCGAACAGATATACTTTTAAATTTAGGTTCAGTTAAAAACTTAAATGAATTTCATGATCTTATAACACATGAATTATGACATATATTTGATTTGGGCTATCTAAAAGGAGAAAGTAAAAAAATGCACTGATTATTTACAGAATTTGATAAAAAGGTTTTTTCTATAGATGATCTTTCCTTGAATTTTTATAAGATTTCACGAAACTCAGAAAAAACAAGAAAAGATACCGCCAATAAAAAAGATTTTTGTAGTTGATATGGCATGTATGATCCTTTTGAAGATTTTGCAGAATGTTTCAATCTCTATTTAAATCACAATTTATTATTTAAAACAATGTCCCAAAAAAGCCCAAATTTAAAGTTAAAATTCAACTTCATTGCTAGTATATTTCGCTGAAAACATATAAAAGATTCATCTATAGAAAAAGGTTTAGTAGCCGTAGACTCTTCACGAAGACCTTGGGACACAACCAGAATAACTACTAAATAAATTTAATATCTACTAAAAAATGCATATCAAAAAGTATATCAAAATCACAATATTCACAGTAGGTTTTTTACTTATAAATAACCAAGTTTTTGCACAAGAATCAAATACTTGTACTGTCTGTTCTCTCCCAGCACAAGAGTTTGATATGATTTTGAATATGACCAACGAACTAGTGAACTATATTAAAACAACCGGAAAGGAATGAGACTACATATGAGATTATATAAATCCAAACCGATATGCTTGAAATAAATTTACTCCACCATCAAACAAGAAAAAGCTTACAAATCTAGTATTGAAAACAGAATCTTTAATAACATCAACTGCATTAATTCTAGCACCTACGAAATTCTGATGAATCGAAGATTATATATTTTGATTTAGTCTAATGTTTAAAAACAAAGTTTTCCCTAGAGATTACAAAAAAATTCTTGATATCGAAGGCAGAATATCAGACAAAATATACGAATTATGACTATGATGATGATATTATTCTCAAATAAATGGAACTAACATAAACGATATTAAAAACATACTAAAAAAATACAAAGAGAAATGACTATTATCAAGCTACTATTTAAGCGAAGATATAAGATACAAGGATATAGTAAACCAAGCTAACAAAATAGCCTCCAGTTTGAAAAACTTTTTGGCAACTAACAATACTAAGCAGTTTTGATGATTTAATTGAAATCTAACATTAAATATAAGCCCAGACAAAATAAATAGTATGAAAACTGCCTATGAGTGTTCGAATGATTGCAATGAAACCAAAAAAAAATTATCAGATGAGATAAAGGCAATAAATGACTCAACTAAATGATGAATCACAACCGCATTCAAAACTATAGCTAGGTCAGTTAAAAAATTTAAAGAAGAAATTGACTGAATAAAAACCAAAAACATGTTTCAAAACACCTTGAAAATAAATTGACTAACCTGAATAAACAAAGATATTAAAAATATATGAGAATCAATCAAGTCCGACAAAAAAAAGTTGGAAACTACTGAAGTTTTAAAAGATCTAGAATCAGATACCGAAAAACAAACCACATCAAATACAGACACTAAATCTATACTGCAAAATTCTATTTTATGAACAATAGCTAATCACAAAGAAGATCTAGCATATGCAGTAGCTACCGAAACAAAAAACACTAATTATTACTTCGAGAATCTATCCAAAATAATAAATAGAAACATCGAAACAATAAAAACATTCAAAAAAAACTTAATTGAATCAGCTAATTTACAATGCTCAAAATAAAAATGAATTCTAAATTTAGATTTAAATTAATATTGGTCATTACGATAATAAGCACTATCGCTAATTTTTCCATAGCAAAAGAAATGAAAATAGACCCTTACCTACAGGCCTTAGATCAAAACATGAAGTTTACAGATACAAATATAAGCGTAAAAAGCATTATAGACAGATATTGTTTTAGTGTATTAGAAAATAATTTAGAATACAGTGACTTGTCATACAAAGCCAACGAATCAGCATTTGTTTATATTATATGTAGCAATATAAACAAAAAATATTCTGATAAATTTGAAAATATAAAAGATTACTTTACATGAACATCATTTAAAAGTTTAGGTATAAAACAATACTCTCCTGACGGAAAAATAGATTATTGTAATCCAGCCAAAAGCAATATGAATAAATGTAATATTCCCGAGAAGTTTTCAGAAATACTCAAGATAGTCATCAACGAATACACAAACCTAAAACAATCATCAATGTATGGAATCACAAAAAAAATAGAAAACAGCAGTCAGATAGAGGGCTTCGCCAATGATTTTGGCAGAAATCATTTTTATACAGAAATTTGTAATTCCCCAAAGTCATCAATCAGTTATTCTAAATCCTGCAACATAGTGAAGTCATACATACAAAGCTCTAGCAGAATCTTGGACAATTTAAAAATTTTAGACAAAGAAACGATATATAAAGAAGAAAAAGATAATCTGATTTATAATTGAGTTATCAAACATTCAGATACCATATTTATTGATTTCACAAATACGATCTACAACGAATTATTCTTCCTACGTTTATTTATAGACTACTATGGCCTGGTTATATCAAGCAATCCCAATGTATTAGATACTACTACCTGAGAATGACTAAAACAAATAACAAAATTCAATAATGAATTTACCCGGATCCAGAAATCTATATCTATGACTACCAGAAGCCTACGTGATTTATACATAGCTTTCCCTCTGCATATTTGATTGGTAATGTATTATGAAGACGTATTGAAATTAGGTAAAGAACTACAATGAATATCTAGCCCTATATACAATTTATATGACAAATTTAGGAATGTACAAAAGCCTAGTAAATAAATTCTTATTAATAACTATTCTGTTATCGATATCTTCGAGCGCCTTTGCGTGACTAAGCATATATGACCTATTGGAAAAAGAATCCGATAACGTGCTTCCAATATCCAAAATATCAGACTGAAAACCAATGGTCAAAGATTTGTTCAGTAAAAATTTGGAATTAATAAAAAATAATGAAATTAAAATCACCAACCAAACATTAGAAAAAATAGTGGATTTTTATAGCAATAACAATTGTTACCTTAAAAAAAGCGATATACTTAATATCGTCATAAATAGCAATAATTGAGCCCTATATACATTAGAGTCCACCCTCATAGATAAGTCCAGCCAAAAACCTTGAACCTGATCTGCTTCAGATATATTAAAAAGTTATAAAAAAATACTAGACTGCAAAAAGATTCCACTGCAGAAAAACAATTATAAGGATCTACAAAACATAGAAAATGAAGTTAACTGACTTTATTCCACTATCATAGATAACGAATACAAAATAGAAACAAAAAATCAGGATAATTTTTGAGAAGACCTATTTCGAAATGGAGACGACAAAGATAGCTCATTCGATATATTAAAGGACATATATAATATATGATATATACTGACTCAGAATTTCAATGAACAAGTTAAACTTTATTTTTACGATATGCCAAATAAAGAAAGCAACAAAGACTGAACACTATCCTTCAATAATATTATTTGAAAAAAACTAGCTGCTAGTACAGGCGATATAAACGACTTAAGTATAGATAAAATATCCAATGCTGAAATAAATAATTTTATATCCCAAGTAAATCAGACCCAAAACAGCAATTCTACATCATACGAATCAAATCAATGCGTAGATACTACACCAAGTACAACTAGTACAGACAATATTATAAATGAAAAAGTAGACTATCAAACAGTTCTAGATTCAGTACAAAATTTTATTTCCAACTCAAATATTGATTCAAAAATAAATGAGATACTTACAGACAAATTCAAACAAGACATGAAAACAGAATCCAAATCATGATCATGAGCAGATAAACAAGATCAAAATAATAAAATCGAAAAGATCGTAGATAAAGGCATGACAATAAACAAATCTTGTTCAGATAATTGTTCTACTAAGCCTTCTATATGAGAGCAGGAGAAATGTGAATTAGATTGTTCTCTATCTTGTTTTGAAAAGTGTGATGATATCAAAAATAATACAGAAAAAGTAATATGTAAATCAGAATGTGTTTGTTTTCTTGTTTCCGGACCCGAAGACCCAATGGTAAATTGACTAATCGAAGCAGATATCTACAAAATAAAATTTTGCAAAACACCAGTAACCAACCAAAAAGTACAAAGGAATAAAGTTGTCGGATCCGTGGAAGATATTTTCTATGAGATGATAAATGTTTTCAAAAATCTTAGAGACTGATGAGAAATGATAAAGCATACTCAAACCAAAGAATTTCTAGAAATTCCAGTAAAATTAAACTTTGGTAAAATATTTAGTTTTGCTTTAAATATAAATCGAAGAAAAATTCCAAATACCAAACAAACAAAAGCTATAGAAACAGAAAAAATAGAATCAAATAAAAAACAAAATTCTTATATCAAAGACTCCAAAACCAACGACAACGAAAAGGACAATTACAATAAGTATATAATAGTCCAATCAATAGCGTCAACCAATACCAACACACAAGACATAGTTGACGTAAACCAACGCATAAAGCAATTAGACGAACAAAAGGCTATATTAGAAAAAACCAAACTTAAATCCGAAGACACAATTAAAAATTCTCAAAACGAAAAAACAATATCAATGACTATACTACTAGAAAACTTTCTATTAGAAAATATATCATTCCGAAAAGAGTTTTGAACTACAATATCAGACTCAAACGATATAGCATATTCACTGAAAGAAAAGATTAATGGCTCAGAATAAGAAATTTATTATGTAAGAAAGGCAGCTGTAAGTAACTTCATTATAGCATAAGAAAATGAAATTATAAGTACTCATATTATTGCATTTTTTATAGCACTTTTTCATTTGCTTGCGTCTCCTCCAAATATAGTCGTAGCATACATATATCAAGCATATATTACCATCACTCATCATATCAATAGTCATATCTGAGAGATAAATCTTATCAAATATATTACATAATTTACCAATGTATCTCGAGTCATAATACCAGAAGCAATCTGATCTCAAACCCTAGATAGAGAATTCATACCTGATGCCTCTTTATTATAAGTTTCCCATACCTTTCATCCTTCCTTACTCACAGCATCTACAGAATTTACAACTCAATTCGGATCTTTTGATTTTGGTATTATTTCAAAATCATCCGCAAAGGAAAGTCCTGTAAACAAAAGCATAAATAAACAAATAGAAAGAGTTAATTTTTTCATAATAATACATAAAATAGTAAATTATTTGCTACAAGATTTGGATGCGGGTGCCTGTTTGTAAATTGTATAGAAGATATTCATAAATTCAACTATTTTTGCCTTGAGAGCCGAAAGTTTCTCTTGCACAAAATATTTTATAAGATAGGCGTCAAAACTAGACTTTAAAAGCTGATTAGATGCATTTATCATAACAGTTTTTACATATAGATTTTCATCTTCTATTCTCTTATATGCCATTGCCCTACATTTATCATAATATACATCACTTAATTTTTCTCTTCATATCATATCCTCATTAATCAGGTCTTTGATTATATCACAAACAAAATAATATTTATCCGACAAAGAAACTTTTTCTATATTATTATAATCCAATAAAAATCCTGAATTATATTTATACCATTTCAATTTCCGATATTTATCATATTCCTCTCATATCCTACCAGCTATGTCTCAAGTTATAGACAAAGAAACCTTAGTAATAATTTTCCTCCATTCTAATCACAGGATATCCGGCTCTAGACCGTATACATAATTTCATGTAAAGCCATCTAGTTTTCTAAAGGCAACATCCACCAAATGATCATAAAGATATTCACTTTGTGGATAGTCATCCACTTCATTAGCCAGATTACACACAGGCATTTCTGGATAATTATTACAACAATAAGCTCTTAAATTATCTACCGCTCTATTAAAGTCCTCCTTAGAAAAAACTGCAGAATATTTGACTGGTACTTTCTTTTCTTTATCTGAATCGACAAAGGAACAATCTCAAGCAAAACTCTTACTTGGCAAAAGTACAAGAACCAATAATCCCAATAATAACAATTTTTTATGTGCTCAATTCATGTTACATACTAATTAATTATTTTAAAAGGCTTTTTGTCTTTATATTTAAATTCAATAGTCATTTTCAGAATTGATCCTTAAGATAATACTTAACATAGTTACCTGTATAATTAAATTCATAATCTCAGCCAAAATCATTTGCATACATAGATGGAGAATACACATATCCAGACAAAGAAATATACATTATGCAATCCTGACTCATGTTTTTTATACAATATCAATCGTTAAAGGCTCAAAAACTATTACCATAAAGCTTGACCACATCATAGTATGGCTTTCCTTGCAATAATTGAATTCAAATAAGATTTTCCGATGGTAGTTTTATATTAAATTTATTTTCATTCTTTTGCTTA
>JAYSML010000130.1:0-2443 GCA_043724745.1 bacterium | reverse complement strand
AAAAGTCATCACATTTTTTTCTCTTCTTTTTTCGATACTATATCATTCACTATATTTGTAAATTCCTTATACAAATATTCTGTGTATTCGGCATCATCATTTTTTTCTAGATACTCTCTAATTATTGATTCGTTCTCTCGAGTACCCTTCACCTTATCTAAAAATTTAAATACATATTCTTTCTTAGTCATATTATTATTGATATATTATAAACATCTTAGATTGTATACTCTCCAATCTCAAAAATCAAACTTTAGAATAAATAAAACCAAGTATAATTTGACATTGTAATTATTTTATTTATAATCTAAATGTAGTATTTATACTATATCAAATAATAAATGAAATCAAAAAACAATATATTACTCTGATTAGCGCTGACCTGAGTCATGCTATGAGCTTGACAAAACCTATCAGCACAAACACAGAAATTTATAAAAAATTCAGAAAATAATCTGACTGAACTTTTTGATAATTTAGATCACGAACAAATATTAAAAAGCAAAATAAGCGACTTAGTAGCGAAATACTGACTAGAACAAAGCCAAGAGATAGTTAGAGAACACTCCATCATAGAAATTAATAAATATAGAAGCTTAAAATGAGTTTGCGAATACAAGCAAAATAATATTTTACAAAAGTCTGCTCAAAAACACGCAGATGATATGTCAAAAAATAACTATTTCGATCATAAAAATTTAGAATGAAAACATGTTTGGGATAGACTCGAAGATATATGATGATATAATTACCAATACCTATGAGAGAATATATCCAATGACGATAATATATATGAAGTAATCGAATCTTATTTCAAAAGCAAAAAATGATGACACGAGGAAATTTTTGACTGAAAATATGAAGATATTTGATTATGAATTGCTAGCATAGAAACTAATTCATGAGATTATCCAAAATATTATTTCGTATTCGATTTCGCAAAAAAATTTAAATCTGAACCACCTCTTGATATAGTCTGATTGTTGAAATAATATTTTTTATATATTCTTTTTGTCTTATTGAATCTGTTTTCTCCAAAGACTTCTCTAACAAAGACACAAAAGCATCCGGATTTTCTGGAATTTTTTTAATATAGTTTTGTAAATCATCCACAAATTTTTGCATATTTATTCTATCTACCGGTTCTCAATCTAATTTTGTCTGTCAATTACTATTCCATAACTCCCTTTTTCGAGCTATATCTTTCTCATCCAAAGGCAAAGAAATTTTAGGGGTATTCCATTGGGTATCTGTACCAGTCACGTCAGCAATATATCACTTTTTTGTATCAAAATTAGATGCCATAAATTCTCCCGTATCAGCATAATAAGCCCTCAAAGATTTTCATATTTTAAATTTTCAATTTTCAAAAGACAAAGAAATATTTCATGGATTATTCATAGCCCATGTAGTCGTAATTTCCATAGGAATATTCATATTAGGCATTTTTAATGTTTCATCAAACTCCTTTCTCTTATCCACAATTTCTTCTTTTTCTCTTATCTCAACCTTTTCATTACCCTTCGTATCTATTTTCATAACACCTCATGTGTATTGATCTCATTTTTTACTATTGTCTCACACAAACTGGGCATTTATCTTAATTTTCAAAGATTGACTGCTTTGCATCAAATCAAGCTGTTCTTTGTCCAAAAAATCAAATTGCATTAATGCCCTAGCATAAGCCCAAGCCTGATTTAGTTTATTTTTATCATCAGTATTATTTAAAAATTCATCACTGGAAATAGTCTTACCATCCGCCAATTCTACATTTTTTAAAAGATCTATTTTAAATCATTTAGATTCAAGTCTTTTCAATGACTGTAATACTTGTTCTCATGGGATTTCTTTACTTTTAGGTCAAGTCGAATCTGATTTTCAAATTATTTCTAAACTCACTAGTTCCTGTTTTAATTCTATAGCCTTATCTAGTTGGCTTTTAATATTTTGCTTATTGATTTCAGATAATTCTATAAATTTACCAACTTCCTGTACCTGATTATCTGTATTTATAATTATAGGCTTATTCATTGTAACAATTTTTTCTCTTGTCTTTTTTGCTTCCTTATAAACCATAAGTTTGTTTTGTGTCTGTTCAAATTTATTTACAAACAAAGGAATATTTATCTCATCATTTATATTTTCAAATTTATTATTATAATAATCTAATTTTTTATTCAGTTTAATTATATTTTCTTTTATTTTACCTCATTTTCACTCTTCCTCTTCTTTTTCAAGTTTAGCCAGTTTATCTTTGAGGTTATCAATCCTCATTCCAATTAATAATTTTCTTTCTGCTATTATTTGGTTATTTTGAATTGCCCATAGTTTTATAATTGATGGATTGGTAGAAAGCAATTTCTCCTTAGTTATTTTTATAGATCAGTTTAATATATTTTCTCCCTCTTTTATAAAATTACGATTACTTGAAACAACAGTATCT
>JAYSML010000129.1:0-6710 GCA_043724745.1 bacterium | reverse complement strand
AAACTAAATTTTCCAGTTCTTTATGCTCGACTGTAGGTAAATATGTCGGTTTAATATCAATCTCCATTTTAATGTTTTTTTTCTTTCTATATTCTGCCAATTTATACATTCCCTGTATCGCCTTATTTAATACTCATCATCATCTTCTATCTTTATTTGTTTCTTCATCTGCTCAATCTATACTTATGCTAACAGAAAAAATATCGTTATCGGTAATAATATCACATATATCATCAGTCAATAGTGTTCAATTTGTCGCCATTGATGTAACTATACCATATTTTTTTGCTATTGATAAATAATTAGTCAATCATTTAGGACTAATTGTTGGTTCTCATCATGCTAAATGTAATCTCATCACCCCCCAAGAATACATTTCAGAGATAATGTTTCTTACTATTTCTTGTGGCATTGTCTTATATCACAAATGATCTCTATTATAACACTCTGAACAAGATAGATTACACAAATTTGTATAATCAAAATAATATTCTAATGGAGCTCATAGTTCTTTGTTTGAATCATAAAAGATTTCTCTTATTTTTCACTGAAATCATATTTTTAAAAATTCCTGTTTGATAGATAATGGCATCTGTAAACTATCAAATGTAATATCTTTATTTGTCGTTAAAATATCTATATATTTTTTTGCTTCATTTGTAGTTGGAACTACATAACGCCCCATTCCTTTACTCCAGATAATAGGTCAAATATTGTCGTGCCTTATCAATACATCTTCATTCTCACCGGTGGATAATTGATCTGCTGAAATAGGTCACATGATTTTTTATGTAAATAAATAAATTTATTTATTCTTTAATATATCATTTAGACTGAGTATATTTGCTATTTCTTCTCTTCTTCACTTGTATTCAACTCATCATTGCGCTAATGTCCTTTCTGAAATAACAATTCTGTGTGGAATTCAAAATAAATCAGCATCTTTTGCTTTTTGTCAGAATCATAAATCTCTTTCGTCGTAAATAACACTCTTTCATGCGCTTTCCAAGTGCTGGATTATTTCTTTTGCTTTTTGATCTATTTTTTCGTCACCTATTCTAATTACATAATAATCATAAGGGGCTATATTTTCGGGCCAAACGAGTCCTTTTTCATCTAAAAACTTTTCTGCAATAATACCCATAGTTCTACTTACTCAAATTCCATAACATCACATAAAAACACGTCTCTGGGTTCAATCTTTATCCATATAATTTACATTAAAACTATCAGTAAATTTTGTTCATAGTTTAAAGATATTACCAACCTCACTTCATTTTTGTTCTACAAAATTACAATCTTTGAACTCCTCTTTTACACTTTCGTCTTCAATTATTTCATTATTTAGGGCTATTTTTTGGTCCTTATCTACATGAATAGTATCTTCTCATAACGGAGTTAATGTTTGAAACTCATGTGAATATTTGGAAAAATTTCCTCAAGATGCATAAGTCAAATATGTATCTTCTCATATACCTAGGTCTTTAAATATATTTTGATATACCCCTATCACTTTTTCATACATGTCATCTAAACTTTCCTGATCTGTATGAAATGAGTACATATCATTCATCAAAAACTCTCTTCATCTGAGAATTCAGGACTTTGCTCTTTTCTCATTACGAAATTTCGTTTGAGTCTGGAAAACAGACATTGGTAAGTCTTTATATGATTTTATAAATTCACTAACGAGAGGGGTAACTATTTCTTCGTGAGTAGGATTTAGAAAATTATATTTATCTTTGTTGTCTGAAAATGGAACCTTGAAAAGTATATCAATTCATGATCTTCCTGTGGTTTCCCATTTTTCTCTGGATCATAAAGATGACATTAGAATCTCTTGAGCTCATAAGGATTCAAGGTGTCTTGTGATGATTTTCTTTACATTATTAAGAACCTTTAGTCATAGAGGTAAGTAATTAAAAACTCACGCTAACTCTTGACGAATATATCATGCTTGTAATAAATATTTAGCTGACTGGTTATCTGCCGAACTTAATTGATTCTTCATGGATTTGAAAGAATTTTGGGACATTCTTAACATGATATTTTTTACAAATTATAAATTCATTTATATACTTATAACGATTTAAATACTATAGTCAACATTATATTAACCGTATCAAGCTTTTTGTATTATCTAATTAAACATATGTTTTTTAGTATTTGATTTACGACGATTCTTCATTATCTTAAATCTAAGATTGTGGCATTTTTATATATTATCTTACGTGCATGAATTTGAAAGAATTGTTATATGATATAGACTTGTTATCTAAACATTTTGCCAAAACAAATGAATCAATAACCCCAGAAAAGAATATTTTATTGAGGAGTATAAAACTTTCTGAGGAAATAGGAGAATTAAACCAACAGATATTGTTACATCTGGGATACTGAAGCAAAGAAAAAATAGAAAAATATTCTCAGGAAAATATGGAAGATGAAATGGCAGACGTTATTTTTTCTGCACTTATATTATCAAGGGCACTAAACATTGATACTGACAAAGCCCTAAGCAACAAAATGGATAAAATTAAAAAAATAATTTGAATTTAAAATAAAACCAACAAATAAGTCTACCTCAAAATAGCCTTCAAGATTCTGATATTGAAATGGAAAGTTTTTACTTCTTCAAATTGGAGTTTTTCTCAGAACTCCTCTACTAGAAGTTCTACTTGTCGAGTCATCATTTCTAGAAACATAGTAACTTCT
The DNA here is from genome assembly GCA_043724745.1 of bacterium. Taxonomy (GTDB): domain Bacteria; phylum Patescibacteriota; class Gracilibacteria; order Absconditabacterales; family Absconditicoccaceae; genus JAYSML01. Next base: position 3,995 of record JAYSML010000129.1, on the reverse strand, counting down.
CCATTTATGATTCAGTCTTTTTTGTATTGGAAAATTTGATTGAACATTCTTCTATAATAAATCAATCCATCGTCTCATCATACAAATGCCATCCTAGGCTCTCGCTTTTTCACGCTTTCAGGATTATTGTCATCGTGAGTTTTTTCTGGAATATATGGCAGATTGGCAACGAGAACTATATCTTTGTTTTGCAGTAAGTCTGCGTAATTTTCTAGATAAGCAACTAAATCTGATCGGATGAAATATGTGTCGTATTTACTAGCATCGATTAGTTTATCGTAATTATGTTTAGCTACTATCAAGGCCTCTTCAGAATAATCTGAAAGAAAGACAATCTTGAACGCCTCTGGATTTTGGAGCAAAACTGAACATCCTAGAACCCCACAACCAGTTCAAACATCCAAGAGAATGGAATCTGATTTTTTATTTTCTTGGCAGAATTCTGTCACTGCAGTAATCATATATTCTGTCTCAGGGCGTGGGATAAGTGTGTCGCCGTTTACATGGAATTTCGTACCGAAAAATTCTACGAATCCCAATACGTATTCGATGGGTTTCTTATCTATCACGTAAGCGTTGTATGCTGTGATGATTTGGGTTTCTTGGTCTGGAGTAAGTTCTTGATCTGATTTTGTTCGCACTTCTTCTCTAGATAGACCTAGGAAGTAGCAGATAAATTTCTCAAGGGCAAATTTTTGTGGATATTCAGGATTATTCATTAGCGATTCGAATTTCATATTTTGTTGTGTGTGTAAAAGGTCGACTGAGTCTAATTATTGGAAGAAAAAATGCAATTGTAATGAGGGTTAAAATCTCTTGAAAATAATATGAAAATTTTTATCTGTAAAATGAATGATAATTTATATGGCGATATCAAATAACGCAAACAAATCAATGACGGACCTTCTAGGAAGGTAATCATTGCGTAGGAATGCTATCCTATGTTATCGATAAAATAGCAAAAATATAAAAAAATAAATAAAAATTTCTGAAAGTCATGAAAACATTGATTAAATTATTTGTAGTAACAATTATCCTTTTATTTCCCTTTTCTTGTAAGGAGGAACTTTTGCAGGAGCAAGATGAAGTTCAATTAAAGTCTGCTTCCTTTCTAGTTGAGTTTGACGTTGTTCCTGAATTTGGTAAGCCCGATTTGACTAGTTACTTTTTTAAGGTTTATGATTTATCTGGTAGTCCTCAATTATCAGTTAAATTATACGAAAGAGCTTCCGGTGAAATCACTTATTTGCCTATGACAAAAGTTGGCAACTATTGGACTTTATCACAGAAAATTAAGATCAACGGTTGGTATGATTATCGATATGTATATACAAAGACTAAAAAAAATATAAGTAGCAATAATTATGTTTTATGTAATACATATAATGAATTTGACTCTGACGACATTAATTCGCTTACTTGGCCTTTTGGGGCCGATGGGTCTAGTTGGACAAAAAGATCTGTTAAAATAAGTGGAAAATACCAAAAATGGGCAGGAGGCAGTGAGCCTGATGGACTTGGAAATGGGCCCGGAGAAGGTTTTCACAAGGGAATAGAAGAACGATTTTCAGACGATTGGAATAGAGGCACCGGTAGCCAAGATTTTGGTCTAGAACTTAGATCTCCACTTGATGGTGTCGTAATATCTTATGGGACGTATAATGCCAGTTTAGGTAAAAGTAAATATGTTGCAATTGTGCAAGAGACTTATGATGGAAGACAATATAAATTTTTCTTTGGACATATGGATAAAATTGATTCAAGAATATCTAAAGGACAATTTGTAAGAGCTGGATTTACTAAGCTAGGAACTTTAGGCATGACTGGCGCTTCCTCTCCACATGCACACTGTTCATTCAGAGACATTTCCAATGAAGAAGAGGTATCTGTTCCATTCGACTTTGATGCACGATAAATCTGTTTTTCTGTTGCATCTTTTAAAAAATTTATTATACGAGGGGAAGGTATTTTCTTCCCCTTATTTAGTTTATTTAAACATATAATCATGAAAAACTCCTTTTTATTATTATCAGCAATTATTGGTTCATCTATATTTATTGTTGGATGTATCAAGAATATTGATTATTGAAATAATGTAGAAGACTATACAAAATCTAGTTGAAACACAAATATAATAAAAGAAAAGAGTGTGTTTATGAAATGAGACAGTCTGTCATGAATTAATATATCCTGACATTATAATGATATTTTAATATCTTGAGATAACATAGTTTATAGCTGAATGTTTACTATAACTATACCTAAAGAAATAAACAAACGAGAATATACAAAAACATACTATGCAGGGACTGATACTTATATGGATAAATTAATGTTAAATGATGAAAATGCCGAAATTAATTTTAGCGTAAAATCATATAGAACAGCTTTGCCCGTGTCTGAAATATGTTACTACAATACTGAATATGGATGAAAGTTATCTTCTAAAAAAATAATGGATATATGATGAATTAACGTATACTTTTTAAATTCTTCTTTTCTTATATCTAGTCCTGATACAAAACAATGGACATCAGAGGAATCTTCAATATGTTTTATAAAAGGTAATGTTGTTTATAAATTATTAGTTTCTAGCAACATTAAATATAGAGATGATATTATAAATTCATTTAAATTTCTAGAATAAACGACAATTTCATGCATGTGGGAATATCAATATTAACACACTGAGACAAACTAAACTTAAACAACTGAGTCGGAGCCCATTTATGGGAACGAAGTTGTTTAGTAGGTTTTCCTTGTCAAAGCATGTTTACTAAACATTGAAATTGTCTAGCCTTTTGCCTACTTTTAGGTAATGATAAAAGTAGGTCTCAGCGAAGCGTGTATTAAGATTGCTTCGTCGCTTTGCTCCTTGCAATGACATTTAAATCAAATATACAATGAAAGTAAAATTCAAAAAAGTAAAAACCGAACATACGATAATGTCTGAATTTCATAAGATTTTGCTTGAGATTGAAAAAATAAATTGAATTAATAGAATCATCCCATGAAGAATTTCTAGACAACAAAAATGAAGCTCTGATTTGAATTTCAAGATAACTATACCTACTCCGAGTTGATTTAAGTGCATCATGAGCAAAGGAGGTACTGCTCAAGAATTATTTGTGATATGTGAAGATGGACAGGTAGAGAAGACAAGAGAAGAATTGGAAGAAATTTTGAAAAAATTTATTTAAAAAAATAAATATGCAATTAGCCGTTTCTATATTTATCACCATTATAGTGATTTACGTTTGGATTTGGATTTTGAATGAAGTTTTTCCTGATAAAAAATCTAAATATTGAGTTTCGATAAAAATATTATTGATTAGCTTACTTTTGGTTGCATGACTTTTTTTCTACAAAAATATATTAGGACGATTTGGAATGTCTGAGTTGGATTTGAATAATAATATAACAGAGAAATCAATCTGATTATTTATTTTGTATTGTATGACATTTTTGGTCTTTATAGGATTGGTATCTGGAAATATTGGCAAGAAAAATTTCTTGAATATATTGTGAGTTGGATTGGTAATTTTCGCAGGAATAGGATATGGTGGATATTTGACTGGAATAAATATGATCGTGATGTATTATCTACTAGCGGCATATGCTGAGGAAATATTGAAATTCTGAAATGGAGATAGTTCGTTTCTGGGTATGAAAAGAACAAATAAATCTGATTTAATTTTTTTCTGTATATTGGCTGGACTTGGATTTAGCATCGTAGAAAATATTTTGTATCTCTGAGTAGGATTTTTGAATCAATGAATTTCGCTGGTGTGACTAAGTATATGAAGATGAGTCATTGGCTCACTACTCCATGTGGTGACGACAGGATTGGTAGCATTGGTAGTGATGAAATCATTGGGTGAACATAGATGGAAATTTGTCCTATCTATGATAGCATGAATCTTGGTTTGATTTGGAGTACATGCGTTGTACAATATCAGCCTCGTGAATTGATGGAATTTTGTAAGTATACCTTT
>JAYSML010000128.1:0-7571 GCA_043724745.1 bacterium | reverse complement strand
TATCTGTTTATCTGTATCTATGACCCCGTTTGATATAAGTAAGTCTCAGGTACCGGAAAAAATCGAAAAGAATATTCATTTGATATCTGTAGCTTTATATTTCTTTAAAATTTCAGATTTAATCTTTTCTAACATTGTAGAAAGTTTATAAAGTTTAAAAGGTGGTGTTGAATTTTTGTAGCATAATATTATAAGTTCCCAGATTTAATTTGTATTTTTCTAATGTCTAAGCTTAAATTTAAAATACTCAAACAGAAATGAAATGCAAGAGTTTGAGAAATTACACTAAATGGAATTACTTTGCAAACGCCTATATTTATGCCTGTGGGAACTAAGGCCACTATAAAAGGAATGGTTTTGGATTTATTGAAAGATCCTAAATATATCTGAGATTTACCAGTTATAAATTTAATCTTAGCAAATACATTTCACCTGTATTTACGTCCAGGAGATGAATTAATAAAGCAGGCATGATGACTGCATAAATTTGAAAATCGAGATGGCTTGATCCTGACAGATAGTGGATGATTTCAGGTTTTTTCACTTTGACTTGGAAAAACAGACGCATCAAATACACAGGGTGCAAATAGTAAAGAAGAACATGAAGTGAAAATGAAACTAACAGAGAAGGGAGTTAAGTTTAACTCTCCTTATGATGGTTCAAAACATATTTTCACTCCTGAGAATGTTATCGATATACAATGTAATTTCTGAAGTGATATAATGATGGTACTGGACGTTTGTTCTCCGTCTGATGCTGATAAAAAAACAATAGATAAACATATAAAGATGACCCATCGTCGAGCCAAAAGAGCATTCGACCATTTGGAGCCGAAATATAATGATGTCCGTGGTGTCCTTTTCCCTATAGTACAATGAGGAGCACACAAAGATTTGAGAGAAGAATCAATAAATTTTCTTAGTGACTATGCTCGAGATGGAATTGCCGTGGGATGAGTGAGCGTGGGAGAGAGTAAGGACTTGATTCGTGAGGTTGTAGAATTTACTTGACCTAGATTACCAGCAGATAAACCAAGGTATTTAATGTGAGTAGGTACGCCTGAAGATTTGATTCACGCAATAGAATGTGGTATAGATATGTTTGATTGCGTATTACCAACTAGACTTGGAAGGCACGGTGCTGCGTTTTCTAGAGAATGAAATATAAATATAAATAATGCAAAATATAAATCTGATTTTAGTTCTTTGACTGATGATTGTGGTTGTTTTGTTTGTAAAAATTATACCAGAGCTTATTTTCATCATTTGGTCAAAGAGAAAGAAATGCTTGGCTGAATTCTTTTGTGATTTCACAATATAATGTATCTTCACGGAATTTTGGAAAATCGAAAAAGGAAAATGTTATGGTCTGTTTAATACGTTCATTAGGTGTTCCTTCATTATTTTTTTTCATATAATGGGTATTGTTTTATTTATTCGAGGAAAAAACTTTTCAAGTAATTGTTTTTTTGTATAAGAGTTTTTGTCCTTGTCCAAGGTTATTCTAAAATTTCTTTTTGTAGTCTTATTTCATTTTGTGATTTCTATAGAAATACTATTGCTCTCAACTTCTAATTTTATCTTGTCGATTTGGAGCCTGATTGTATTATGTTTTGCATTGTCTACTAATTTGGCAAATTTCTGTGAATCTTTAAACTCCATAAGGTCACTTTGGGCTGGGTCCAATACCTTATGTGAATTTATTCATCATTCTTTCATCATATCTTTCATATCTAGGACTTTTCAATGTTCTGTAATATCAAACATGTAAACTCTGCTACCATGTTCTATAACTACGAAAGAATGTCATCATGGTACCTTGTCTATTCGGCAATCTACTCATTCCAAATTTAGTTTATCAAATATATTTTTTATGGCTATGCTTCGATGATGACAGTTTCATCACCTTATATATTTTTTCTTGATTAAACAGTGTCATACAATATTTATTTTACCATCGAAAACATTGTTTAAAATTTGTTCTCAAACTGGTAAATTTGCGTAATCTTGGTATGAGATACTAGGAGTGAGGTTATAAAAACGTTTTAATGCGAAGGTTTGTAAAAAAGTATTTAAAAAGTCTATTATTATTTCCAGAAGTTTTTGGGTATCGTTATGGTGTATTTTTTTCAATAGCGAAAAATCTTCTATTATCTTTTCCGAATAGGAATTTATTTGATTAAGGAAATCCTTCTTTTTGAATTTATCATATCTAGATAAAATATCTTTGATATTTTTCATGTTTTCTGCAATTGGCCTGAGATATTTTTTTCCTTCATATGATTCAAAATCTTTTGTATATTCTCTCATATTTTATAGAGTTTTAAATTTTGTCTGTTTAGTATAAACAAATAAAGCTATATGTCAATTGTTTCTATTGATTTAGAAATGTTTTTGTGTATGATGAAAACATAGACAAAAAAGTTTAAGGAATCTTTTGAAGAAATCTATTTTTTTGTTTATGAGAAGAAGATAATTAACACAAATAAAGAATATAAAATTATGAAAAAAACAGTAAGAGACTTAATTTCTCTATTGGAGGAATTTAAAAAGCAAAAATGTTCTTATTCAAATGTAGTAAGAGGATTAGCTGACAATGGATGGGCTAAGTATCTTTTGTATGTGCCTGTACCAATGGAGATTTCACGTGTTGAATTTATGTGGATGTTCGAAGAAAAAGAAGCCTATCCAACTGAAGTAACACTAATGACTCATGCTTACGATGGAAATATTCAATATTGTTTTATTAGATTAGATGCTGAAACTTATCAGGTTGCTCCGCCTGGATCTCAAACAATAGAAAAAGAGTAATTAATTAAAAATTAAGAAAAATTATGTGGTTTGTATATCAAGAAAATGAAAAGCCGCTAACGGCAAAAAAAGTGAAAGTTGAGGACAAGGTTAAAGTAGGAGATAAAAAAATCATCTTAACTGATGAGGTCTTTGACGAAAAGTATTATTCTTAATGCAGTAAAAAAACAAAAAACATATGATATCATTATATGTGTTTCCGATTAAGCGTCGTTATCTACGGCGCTTTTTTTGTTAAAAAAATTATTTAAAAGTCTCGATTTCATTTCATGCTACTTGATTGAGTGTAGTTTGTAACTGTGGATTCGAAAAAGTTTGTTTTCTCTCCGTTGTTGTCTTGCAGTCTTTCTAGATGCTTGTATGGATTTTCTACATTGGGAAAAAGGGGTTTAAGTCATATCAATCCAAGTCTATTGTTGGCTAGTCGTTTTGTATAGTCGGCAGTGGATTCGTGATTTATTCAGATTATTTTATTTCCCAAGATAAATTGAGATCGTTTAATCTCTTGCTCTACAGCAGTAGTAAACATATCGTAAATTATTTTTTCATTTCGCATAGCAGGGAATTCTTTTTTGATTTCACTCAAGATATTTGTGAACATTGTCACGTGAGTAAGTTCATCTCTGCGGATATAATTTATCATTCTATCTGTAGCTTTCATTTTCAGTTGATCAGCAAGCGTATCGAAGAATGCAAATCCATTATAAAAATAAAGTCATTCTAGAAGGAAGTTTCAGATTAATCATTTGAAAAAGTTATCGTCATTTGGATTATCGATAAAATCTTGATAAATCTGACCTATGAATTTATTTCTTTCCAAAAGGATCTCGTTGTCTCTTCGTAGATAATAAATCTCATCTCTCTTTGCGCTATCCACAACGGATTCCAAAATCGTAGCGTAGCTTTGGGAATGAATCGCCTCTTGGTAAGTCTGGATGGCCAAAATCAGATTAACTTCTGGAGCCGTGATGTAGTCTGAGAAATTTGGAAGGTTTACAGTTTGGATACTATCTAGAAATATTAAGAATGATAAAATTCCATCGTAAGCTTTGCGTTCATATTCTGTGAGTTCTGATTTATAACAGATACTATCTTCGTTCAATCCCGAAACTTTTTCAGGTACTCGGAAATTTCCGATCATGATAGTGTAGAGAGATTTTGCTCGTCAGTATTTAGTATTATTTAGATTGAATAATCAGGTTGTGTTTCATTTTATGATAGTTCTTGATTGTGTATTGTCATCTCATGATGGATTGAATATCTGATTTGGTTTGATGTCTGGCATTGTTTTGGGAATAGTATTTAAAATAAATAAATGTTATTGACTTATGTGATACAATAATTATAATATAAGCACACAAATAAAAAACAAAAGCTATGAAAAAATTTAATAAATGGTCTTTCGATAACAAAGGGTTTTTAGCTATTATCCTCTTTGTTTTACTTGCTGTACTCGGCGGTTGTTTGTCTAAAAACAATAAAGAAAAAGATACAACAACCGAAATAAAATCATCCGTTCCATCTATTAGTATTGATTCTCTTTCTACTTTGGGAATCGATGTAACGTTGTGGGCCGAGAGTAAAGAATCTTTCGAAAAGTTAAACAATGTAAAAACTGAACGTGTAGCTTGGTCTATTCATTCGTTTATTGCAAGTATGGCTGGCTCAATGGGCGAATTTGATTGGGCTGCTACCAAGCAGTACATGAAATGGCAAGGCAACAAGACAGAACTATTCTCTAACTATGGCAATAGATTCGTTGTTGTGGGTACGTATGCAACATTACAGGATAGGTTGATATTTTCAGGCTATCTCTACAAGTACTAGATAAGTTTACTTATCAATGAAAGCAATCCTTCGTTTTGGGGGATTGTTTTTCGTTAATTTAATTCTTCTGCTACGTGTCAGGCAATTTGAATTGATGGCTTCAATGTCTGAGATCAAATATTCCGACTAGCTGGACAAGCTTCTCCTGGATGTACCCTGACAAATTCTAGAGCATTTAATTTTCTGATAAGTTCATTGCTACTTCTTCAGATTGGTTCTGTAACTATTTCTATGGATTTCAAAACTCATTCTGGAGAAAGAATAAAGGTTCATCTAGAGGCATTTCAAGTTTGAGTATTTAATATTCAAAATAATTTACTTAACTCTGAATTTCTATCACTAACCATTCCTATTTGGAAATTTTCTAGCAGTTTTTCAGTTTCGACTCGTCTTTTGTGAGAGAAAACCGTATCTGTACTAATTACAAGAATATCAGCATTTGAATCTTTTATCTTATCGTAGGATTTATTTAGATCTTTCAATTCTGTGGGACATACAAATGTGAAATCTGCTGGATAGAAAAATAGAACTAGTCGTTTTCATCGATAATCTTGTGTAAATTTATTTTCTATTTCTTGAATTAGGGGGTTATATATGTTTAGAGGTATATTTGAAATGGTGTCCTCTAAACTAAATATTTCTTTTGCTTCTATCATCTGTATAATTTGTTTAAAAAATAAAATAGGAATTGACTTCTAGTTATATTTTTGTATATTAATGTCGTTCTGTAGTCAGAATATTTTACTGTTTCATAACGGTGGTAGCAGTTTAATTACACCACTAGTTTAATATCATCCTCCTGACCAGATTTACCAAAGACTGGATGGTCTTAAACTTTCCGAGGAATTGACGATGTTCGTCTTAACTAATCTTTCCGGTAGAGATTGGTTTGACTCGTGTAGGAACCGGAATAAGGAGTTGTAGTTTTTCTACTTCTCCTTTTTTGTTATCAAATAAACGTAAATCTTTTTGTTTTGACTCAATTTAACTCAACCTCTTTTTGGAACATCGTAAGCGGTCTTATTCGTAGTGCTTGATTTCCAAATTCTGCAGAATTGTAGAGTGCTTTGTAAACCACCAATTCCTCAAATGTTTCACTGTGTCTAGCGACTCAGATTACTTCATAATTTTTTCATTTGTAGTGTCTGTAGATTCAGGTTTCCATTTTTCGATATATTATAATCTAAAATTATATTTCCATTACTAATTCTTCTTTTGAAAATCTTACTTTAGCTAATTTGGCATGATAATCCTCGCTTGATCTATATCAAATAGGCACAACAACAGTAGCGGTTAATCATAATTTATTAAGTCATAGTATTTCGTCATATTTTGCAGGGTCAAATCATTCCATAGGACAGGCGTCTATTCACATACTTGCACATACAGTTAGCAATACCCCTACTGTGATATATGATTGTTTTTGGTTCCAAGATTTGAGTTGTTCTGGAGATCTAGCTCATATAGTGCCAAGCATCATTCATTTGAACTCTGAAAGCTTTTCTATATCTCCACTTACCCTTGTCTTGATAATGTCTTGAATGTATTCTTCTACGTCAGTTTCTTCAAGATTTGTTTTGGCTGCTACGATAACTAAATCTGAAGCTTCTGTGATTTGTGCTTGTCATCGTGAGGCGGACTGTAATTGTGTTCTAATTTCTGGATTTTTTACATGTATAAATTTCCAAGGCTGTAGGCCAAAAGATGATGGAGATAGTCTCAGGGCTTCAAATAAAATATCCAAATCTGTCTGATTTAATTTTTTGTTTGGATCAAATGTTTTGGTAGCATAACGTCGATTAAGCGATTCTATAATTTTATTCATGATATATTTGGTTAGGTTATAAAACAATTTTTATCAGCTACAGCTGCTACATTCTTTGACATCTAAACTCATACTTCTGACATAATAAACAGTTTTTATTCATTGTTCTCGAGCCTTGATGTAATAGCTATATAATTCTGCTGGACTTACTTCTGCTGGATTTATGATCCATTCAAAACTGATAGCTTGGTCGATTCGTTTCTGGATGACTGAAATCATATCTATTACGTCAGGCATTTTCATATTTATGTATTCTTTGTAGTATCGCATATTTTCACTGTTTAATCATGGGGCTACGTTTACTGATGGAGCTATACTATTTGTTTCTACAAAGTATTTCTTGTATATTGGCAGCAATCCAGCGGTTGTGCCAACGACTAGAGATGTAGAAGTATTGGGCGCGGGAGAAAGATGGTAAGAAAATCTAAGTCAGGTTTTTTTGATGTTTTCGATTAGATTTTTCCGTTTGTTTCATATTTGACTGTGGTTTACAAACCATTTTTCATCCTTGCCAAATAATATTCATTTGGACCATTCACTTCAAGAGAATAATGGATATTGTCATCTTTCTTGTGCTATCTCATTGGAGGCCTTCAATGTCTCATAAGCATAAGATTCGAATAGATGATCTACGTGTTCTCTAGCAAAAGCTGAGTCGTACATCATGTTGTGTGTGGCTAGGTATTCTGATAAACCTAGAAATCCAAGTCATACACTTCTATATTTCATAGCAGTAAGTTCTGCTTCCTTGATTGGGTAAAAATTTAAAGTAATGACATTATCTAATATCCTCATAGCGATAGGAATTGTTTCTTCAATTTCCTCGGGTTTATTAACTTTGGCTATATTGATGGATGCTAAATTACAAACCACGCTATCACCAGGTGTATATTTTATGTTAATTTGTCAGTTTTCGTCAATCTCTTCTATGAATTTGGATGGGGATGTATTTTGGGCAATTTCTGTACAAAGTTGAGTGGAGTAAATATTTCAGGCGTGTTTATTGGGATTCGATTTATTAACCGTATCGCGGAAAAACACATATGGCATTCATGTTTCTACTACTGTTTTTAAAAATGTTTTGAATAAGTCTTTGGCTGGAATTGTT
>JAYSML010000127.1:0-1951 GCA_043724745.1 bacterium | reverse complement strand
TGATAGTAGATTTTTAGTAAATCTTTCAATCATCTTGCAATAGCGAGAGCTAAGGACGCACTTATTCAAAAACTATCAATTTCTTTGTTAGTGGCTATTCATGTGCTATAGAGGCATTTGTTTTGAATTTGTAATTTTTGAATTTGTAATAGAAATTCTTCTCTTTGTTTTTCAGTTAGGATTTTGGAATCCTTGAAATCAGATTTTTTGAATTTTTTCAAAACTAAAACTAGGCCAACGTATATTGGTCAGGCTAGAGGTCACCTACCCGCTTCGTCTATATATATTTTCATTATTTTCTTTTGATAAAAAAAACGACTTATCGTCGTTTCTATATATTGTAAATGTTTTAAAAATCAACAGGATTGGAAAATTATAATACTCTTCTAAGTTCTTCCAATGTAGTAAGTCAATCTAATAGTTTTAGCATTCAATCTTCTTTCATGGTTAGAAAACCTCATTCTCTAGCTTTACCATAAAGTCAAAAATTACTTTTTGATTCGCCTATCATTCACTTCATTTCTTCTGTGATTTCTAGGACTTCTGTGATAGCTAGTCTTCATATGTATCATGTTCCATTACATTTGTCACAACCTACAGAAATACTAATATCTCCATCAAAGCTAATATTTGCTGCTGAATTAACTTGGTTTATTCTATTTATTGAATCTTGAATTTCTTCTGTTTCTGAGAAGTTAGCCTTTTTCTTTGCTACACAATGAGGACAAAGTTTTCTAACCAATCTTTGACCAACTACAAGATTTACTGAAGGAGCTAGCATATATGATTTTACTCACATATTAAGCAGCCTGGATATAGATTCGATAGCGGAACTTGTATGAAGAGTTGTGAATACTAAGTGTCCAGTGAGAGCTGCATTTATACCGATTTCTGCAGTTTCTAGACTTCTAGTTTCTCATATTAATATAATATCTGGATCATGTCTGAGTATGGATTTCAAACCTACTTCATAAGTATATCATTTACTGTAATTTATTTGGGATTGTTGAATTCATTCAATCTGGTATTCTATTGGATCCTCTAGTGTGATGATTTTTTGGCTTCAATTATTTAAATAATTTAATACTGAATATAGAGTTGTGGTTTTACCTGATCATGTTGGTCAGCTTAATATAATTATTCAATTATTTTTTCTTATATGCTTTTGGACAAGCTCTGCATTCTTATCTGAAAATCATAGTTCTCATAGACTCTTGATTGGATTGCTACTATCTAGAAATCTGATTACAGTACTTTCATTTTGGATTCATGGCATGAAGTTTGTTCTGGCATCTACATTTTTTTCTATATTATCTTTATCATTGGCTGTAAATGAAAACCTTCAATCTTCCGGCATATAATCAATATTCATTTTGGTTCAGCTTATGAACTTTAACTTTTGTAAATATTTAATAAATTCTCAATGAGAGAACTTTTCTACACTTTGTAAAACTCCATCGATTCTGAGTTTCATCATTACTCATTTGCTTTCTGCTTGAAAATGTAGATCTGAAGCTCCTGTTTGGAAAGATAATCTGATAATTTGCATGATGAATTCTCCTGGATCCATAGTTTCTCTCTTTTCGAATATTTTCTTTATAACTGAAATTGCTCATTTTCCTACGGCCTGCCTATCTGCTCTATTTTCTTCTACTAATCTATTTTCTTGGTCTTCGGATTGGGTATATCGATTTAATGTATATTCAAAACCTTCATTTGAAGTATAAAAAACTTCATATTTATATGATTTTTCTGTAAGGGTTTTTAGTAGTTTTTGTAAGGCTTTTGGATAATTATTTGTGGTTATGATCTTGAGAGTGTTTTTTTCTTTAGCAAAAACTATAACCTGTATCTTTTGGCAAGTTTCTTTGGGTATTATCTTGAGCTGTGTAGGATCGTAGTTTAGCAGCTTGATGTCTTCGATATCTAGTATTGTTTTTGTAGTTTCTGG
>JAYSML010000126.1:0-13589 GCA_043724745.1 bacterium | reverse complement strand
TATTCTGTAGATATACTAATTTTCTTTTGTTGTTCTACAGGTAGCCTAGTTATAGTTCCAAAAAGTTTTTGAAACGCTTGATACTCTCACCATTTATTTGTTTTTAAATCATGATCGCTCCATGGAGTTTCCATTTGTTGTTCAGATAGAGGAACATAATATTCTATAGGTTTATTTTGTTTTGAAAAAATATCCAATAAATTATTATCGCAAGGATATTTCTTTGTTTCATCATAAATTATTTCCTTATCTATAGGAGCATTACGGCCATAATCGGCAAACAAATTACTCTGCAAAATCTTATGGGCGAAATGATCACCATAAATATCTTGGCCATCTAATACTGCTGTAATTGCTTGATGTATATTAGCGCCTCTGTTATTAGAAGAATATGCTCCTTGGGCTAATTGTAACATAGTCTGTTCTTTATTATCTGAAAAAAAATGATTTGCATTTAAAAGCCTTATGTAAAGGTTTTTAGGATTTTTACGGACGATGTTTATAAATTCTTCTTTGTCAGATAAAGCCGATATTAGGTCTGAATTACATTTTTTTATCAATTCACAAATATTATCACTTCCATTTCGCTCTAAAGAACTAGTCATCTGTCAAAAAGAAGGATAATTGGGGGTATATCCTCATGATGCACACACCTTTGCGTTAATCGATTTAGTCATAGATGTAACAATAATGTTATAAATATATACACAATATATAAATAATATTAATTATATGTCAAGTCAATATCAAATAAAGAATATATTTCTATTATAAAAAAATCTTTCAAATAAAAAAAATCTGCATTTCAATGCGGATTTTGATTTTTTTAGGCGAACGGGGAATCGAACCCCGAACCTTGTCCTTAAGAGGGACCTGCTCTAACCAATTGAGCTATTCACCCATAATGCAGTTCAAAGAAAAATAACGAAGGATTATATATACATTTGTTTATAAAAAGCAATATATTTTACTAATATATAGAATTTACCAATTTATATCTGCTTTATTTGTATTCCAACAATCTCTTGATTTACTAAAAAATATACCTATACCCTAGGTACTAAAAGTTTAGAAAATAATACATCATATATGAAACAGTCTAATGAAAAAACTTTAATATCACTCAAAAAATCCAGAACTCTACTTGATAAAATTATATCAATGCTAGAAGAGGATAAGTACTGCATAGATATCATACAACAAAATTTGGCAGTTATGTGACTATTGAAATCCACAAATCTCAATCTATTGGAATGACACCTATCTTGTTGTTTCGTAGACGCAGTGAAGTCCAACGATAAAAAAAGACAATCAGATATGATTCAAGAGGTACTTACGATAGTGAAAACAGCCCAAAATAAATAGTTTATATCAAAAAAAACTATGAAAAGAATCCTATGAATTATCAGTCTATTAATCTATTTGTTTGCGTCAAGCTCTCTAGTACATGGAGCTATGATGGGGATTTTGCCATCGGCTCAAATCTGAAACACTGATTCTTGTCATGATATTCATAGTTCAAACTCAGACAAAACCAAAACCAATGCGAATTGTTGTGAGTTGGTTTACTCAGATCAATATTCAGAAACTGATATCAAACTAAGCGATTCTATCAAATTTTTCTCCTTCGATTCTCTTCCTATCCCCAAATATATAAATACACAGACAGACATAACCAATCTTTATAAACCATATTTTGCTTTGAGTCCCTGATGGATTCCAGATATTAAATATCAAAAATTTTCCGATTTAGTGGGTATTATGATAAACATAAGCTAGAATATTTTTTGGAAACATAAAATTATCTACAAAGTTTATTTATTAACCACAAAAAAATGATGCGATGATATTATTGAGGTTTCTTGGCGCCTATATTTTGGCTATTAGGAATGGCTGTAATATTTTTCATAGTCCATTTCTTCTTGTCCAACCATGGTGATTGCTGTTCTCACTCCTGACATATGCACCATCAATCTGATAAGGCTATAGAGGAGTTAAAGTCTCGTTATGCAAAATGAGAAATAACAAAAAAAGAATATGAATCCATAAAGTCTGACTTATTAGAAAAGTAATATTGTTAGATTTCCAGTAGGTCTAAGCTATATTTTAGCACTATTATTTATATTTATGTAAAAAGATATGTTAAAAATAAATACGAAAAAAATAAACGTCAAAGGTATGCATTGCAACTCCTGTAAGCTTCTTTTGGAAAATTCCATTTCCAATTTAGATAAGGTCAAAAGTGTAGACGCTAACGTGCAAAAATGAACATTAATAATCTGATATGAACAGACTCCCAATTTCGATGATATTAACAAAATTATTCGCGAATGTTGATACGAGGTAACTGATGAAGAGATTTACCGTCCATGGTTAAGTAAAAATATCAATGACTACAAGATATTATTGTTTAGTCTGATTTGATTTATTCTGCTATATTTCATTCTAAGCAAAACATGAATATCTTCTTTATTTGCCATCAAATCTCAGTGATCTCCATCTCTATCACTAGTTCTATTAATTTGAATTACCGCAGGATTTTCTAGTTGCATGGCTGTTGTTGGATGATTGGTACTTGGAATATCAACCAAATGGAACCAGGAAACTGAAAAACAACCATTCTGAAAAAGAATCATACCTCATTTCCGATTTAATGCTGGTAGAGTAATTTGATTTGGTGTTTTATGATGAATACTAGGTTTACTAGGCTCTGTTATTAGTCTGTCTCCATTTATGATGTCACTCATGACACTTGTGGTTGGATTTGTAATGCTTCTTTTATGAATAAACCTAACTCACATATCACCCAAATTAAGCGCCATATCAGTCTCTTTACCTACATGAAGACTATTTAACAAAAAAGAAACTTCAACTATCTCCAAAAAAGAAAGCTGATTTATGAAATATGCATGAACATTTGGAAGTGGCGTTTTGACTTTCTTTTTACCTTGTGGATTTACTTTCGCTATGCAGCTTTATGCGGTTAGTACTGGGAGTTTTTGGATGTGAATGGCTATAATGGCATTATTTGCAATATGAACCCTACCATGACTATTTGGAATAGGAAGTCTGACAAGTGCATTCAAGGGAAAAACTGCCAAAATTGCATACCAATCCATCTGAGTACTGGTCGTATTACTATGATTATATAATATTTCCAACTCATACGTTGTTGTAAAAATGAAATTCAATTCAAATGGAAATTCATCAATAACACAAAATTTTGATAACTCAGAAATTATAAATATGGCTTATACGAAGAATTGACTTACTCCTTCTGTACTAAATTTAGAAGTCTGAAAAAACTATAAAATTATTGTTGATGTTCAAGTCTCCATCTATAGTTGTTTAAATACTATGTATATTCCTGGACTAGATAATAATTACAAAGAACTCAAAAAAGGGGAGAAGGTAGAATTTAATTTTTCTGCCACTACTCCTGGAGAATATCCATTTCTATGTGCCACTATGTGAATGTCACAGGGTTCAAAAATTATAATTAAATAACTTTTATTCTTATTACAAAACTAAAAAATGAAAAATGAAAATAAACATTCAACACATCCAAATAATAAATCTGATTTTAAATGAAAACTTGGTATAGTCCTTTTGGGATTGTGAGTAATCGCAGTTGCTACTGTATGATATGGATATTATAATAATGGTACGACAGAAAATCAAAAAAATCCATCCTCAATTTGTCCTATATCAAATAACAAAAACAATAATACAACACAATGATGAGGATGTGCTATGATGGGGAACAAAAATCCAATCCAAAATACATCAGCTAGAACCCAGCCATCAGTTCAAGAACAAACAAGTCCTATAATTCCGACAGATTCAAAAGCAGAACTTATAACTATGAACTATAATGAATCATGACTAGAGCCCTCTGTGGTAAATGTTCAGGTCGGTAAGTCTTATACTATATCAATCAATGCAAATACTGATGTTTATTGATGTATGAGCACAATCGATATTCCATGATTGGATGAAAATATGCAATCCATAAGAAAGTGAAAAACAATAATATTTAACATCAAGCCAACTACTGCTGGAGAGTATGAGTTCTTATGTGCAATGTGACGCTCACATAATGCAAAAATCGTAGTGCAATAGTCCTAAGAAATTAAAAATCCTTTTAAAGCGATATTCGTCTTATATAATCTAAAAATTTATTTACCTACTAATCAAAACATTAATGACTTATTACATAAATAAGATAGTAGACCTTTCTTTTGAGGAGGCTGTCGAGAAATTAACAGAATTATTAAAAGATGAATGATTTAGTTTATTGACGGATATTGACGTAAAGGATACTTTAAAAAGAAAATTAAATATAGCTTTCAGAAAATATAAAATACTATGAGTGTGTAATGCTCCATTTGCTTATAATGCATTGAAAATAGAGGATAGGGTCTGATTATTATTGCCATGCAATATAATAATTCAAGAAGCATCTGATGGTATTGAAGTTGCTACGATTGACCCTGTGACATTATTATCCAAAACAGAAAATCCGGATCTTATAGAAATAGCTAAGGAAGTTCAGGAAAGATTTATAGATATATTAGATAGACTATAAACCATACGCAAAATCCTTGCAATTTTATTAATTTAATACAGTTTGCACCATTACCTCAGGTATGGGTAATACCACAAAAAGATTTTTATTATATCATTTAAAATATGACAAACACAAAATTATCAATCCCAGAGATTCATTGTCCTTCTTGCGAAATGTTAATAAAGTTATCTCTGAAAAAGCTTTCTGGCATTAAACAATCTTCTGTAAATATTCAGGCAAAGACTACTAATATAGAATATGATGATAAACTAATATCTAGAGATAAAATAGTAAATCATATCCAAAAAGAAACCGGATTCAAAGTTGCTTAATCTTTTATTTTAAATCAAAAAAATCCAATGACAAAAATACTTTTATCGATTCCAGAAATCCATTGTCCATCCTGTGAAAAACTTATCAAAGCTAGTATAGGAGATTTGCAATGAATCCAATCAGTTTTAGTTTCTTTAGAAAAAAAAGAAGTAGAAATACAATATAATCCAAAAGAAATATCTTCAGACAAAATCATTTCATCTATATATGAATGAACATGATATTCAGTCCAAGAAAAATGAAAAGAAAATGTCTCTCAAGAAGATAATTTAATCCAAAATGAAATTCAATCTGAATCTCATCATTGAGACTCATCTCAAATGCTTTCCATAGATATAGAATGAATGCATTGCACCTCTTGTGCATTACTTGTAGAGAAGTCACTTAAAAAAGTACCAGGCGTACAAAATGCTAATGTAAACTTCTCCTCTTCACAAGCCATGGTCAAGGTTATCTGAAATATATCACAAGCCCAATTAATCAAGGCAGTAGAAGATGCATGATATACATGAGCTATCAAAGATGAAAACCAAAAAGTAGATGAAACAGAAAAAAGAAAAAAAGAAACAAAATACCGATGGAGAAAATTCAGTATTTCTGCATTGCTTAGTGTGCCTATGGTTTTGTTTATGTTATACGATTTTTTTCCAGGAGTTTTTCCTCGATCCAAAATCATTATGCCATGGACTGCAATAATATCTTTGGCCCTTACTATACCTATACAATTCATTATATGAGCAGACTTTTTCAAATGAGCATGGTCAGCATTGAAAATGAAGACATTCAATATGTATAGTCTCATAGCAATTTGAACCTGAGTAGCATTTATTTTCAGCTTATATAATTTAATTTTATTTATATACCAAACCTGATCTTGGATTGGACTAGACTGAGAAAAAATCTGAAATATCTATTTCGAAGTGGCGAGTTTACTTATAATGTTTGTTTCTCTATGAAAGCTTCTAGAGGCCAAGGCAAAATGATCCACTTCTCAGGCTATATCCAAACTTATGTGACTTGCGCCCAAAACAGCAAAAGTAAAAAGAGGAACCAGCTTTGTAGACATTGCAATCGATCAAGTAAAAAAATGAGATATTATATTAGTTAAGCCAGGCGAAAAAATTCCTATTGATTGAATTATTGTTTCATGACACTCTAGTATAGACGAATCGATGCTTACAGGAGAAAGTATACCAGTAGAAAAAAGCACATGATCAAAGATTTTTGGATGAACAATAAATAAGCTCTGAAGCTTCGAGTTCGAAGTAAGTAAAATCTGAAATGAAACAGCTCTTGCACAAATTATCAAACTTATACAAGAGGCACAATGATCCAAAGCACCAATCCAATGATTCGCAGATAAGATATCATGAATATTTGTGCCTTCTGTTATTGCAATTGCAATTATTGTTTTCCTAATTCGATTCTTTCTCATATGAGTAAGTTTTGCTACCGCATTGCTTTATTTCGCAGCAGTGATAGTAATTGCTTGTCCATGTGCATTGGGTCTCGCTACACCAACAGCCCTAATGGTATGAACTGGTAAATGAGCCGAAAAGTGAATCCTTATCAAATGATGAGAACCACTCGAAACTCTTTGTAAAGTAGATACAGTAGTTTTCGATAAAACATGAACTATCACAGAATGAAAACCAGAAGTTACAGATATCACATCAGTAGATTGATATGATGAAGATTTAATTCTGCAAATAGCAGTTGGACTTGAATCTAAATCAGAACATCCTTTAGCAGAGGCTATTGTTAGACATTGAAAAGAAAAAAGAATCTGATTAAGTAATGTTTCCAATTTCCAAGCAATTCCTGGAAAGTGAGTAAGATGAGAAATGGATGGTCAGATTTATTTCCTTGGTACTAAAGCATTACTAGCCGAAAATAATATTCCGGTCATAGATCAATATAGTATAGAGCAATTAGAATCTGAATGAAAGACTGTAATGCTTATAGCCACAGACAAAGAAATGATCGGTACAATATCAGTTGCAGATACTATCAAAGATACATCAATCGAGGCAATCAAAAGACTAAAAGCAATGTGAATCCAGGTTTATATGATGACTGGGGACAATCAAAGAACAGCCCAAGCAATCGCTAATCAGGTTTGAATCGATCATGTTTTCGCTCAAGTTCCACCAGAAAACAAAGCATCGAAAGTCAAAGAACTTCAAGATCAATGACACATTGTAGCTATGGTTGGTGACTGAATTAATGATTCTCCTGCGCTTACACAAGCCGACGTAGGTATCGCAATGTGATCATGAGCAGATGTTGCTATGGAATCAGGAAATGTAGTTATTATGAAAAACGATCTAAACGATGTTATCACTGCTATCAAACTTAGCAAGGAAACTGTATGAAAAATTAAACAGAATATGTTCTTCGCATTATTCTACAATGTCTTATGAATCCCTATCGCAGGTGGAGCACTAGCATCACTATGACTTATTCTCAAGCCGGAATTTGCATGACTAGCTATGGCAATGAGTTCTGTCTCTGTAGTTCTAAATTCATTATTACTTAAATTCTTTCATACTCACAGAAAAAATCGAATATCAATCTTTGCTCCATTTATTATGACTATAGTATTCCTATGATTTTTTCGAAATTTTGCTCAGATATGAAATTGACAAAATATAAATTTTTCTTCCCCACAAACCAATCCCTCACTAAAGACTGATATAAATAATTATCTAATAAGTAGTCCAAATAAAATCTGATTTACTCCATGGGGTGTGCCAAAATTATTCTTATGAAGTGATGAAATTGTAGATGGACTGACTATAGCAGAATGAACATGAATATTTACCAATGAACCAGAAATAATTATAGGTTTCAAGGAAGCACAAATGATGAAAAACGAAAGATTAATCAGAAAAGCTTGAGATAGTTTATATGATTTCTTCGGTCTTCCAAGTGTGAAAATTGTTTGAATTCTCGCTCCAACAAATACATTATTGGACGAAATTCATATTATAAATATCAAATGATTCTCAGGATTGACCATAAATGATTCTCTAGTATTGAAAGAAACTCCTTTTGATGGATCAGATTTGTTTTATCTTTACGATGCTAAAAATATTCCATTAAAGTTACAAAATATAATCAATCCTAAAAAAAATACTTACACCATAGATGATAAAAAATATTCCGCCATATATCTATGATATGATGTTGCCCAAGAGATGAAAAATGAAAAAGAATTTAGCAAGAAATTTGATATAATCGAAGAAGAATGAAAAAACTTTATCATAGCTGGCCTTCCACTAAAGACATATACAATCCTAGATATGATACATTTCGTGCCGAAAGAGGAGCGGAATAAATAAAGTATTTTTAGTCTAAACAAAAAAAACTGCATTTCGGTGCAGTTTTTTCTTACATAAAAATATTTTACTCAGACAATACTGATTTAATTACCACGGAATTATTTACCAATTTATGCTCCACGTTTTGTAATAGCTTTTCTTTATTTTCCCAGTCTTGAGTCCCGCTTATAGTTCTCAAATTATTTATATCATTCTCATCTATATCAATATCTCCAGACAAATCCAACTTCCCAAGCTCATCAAGAAGGGTAATAATACTTTCAAGCTGATTTCAGAATTTTTCCTTTTCTTCTTCATTCAATCTTATGCAAGCCAGCTTCTGTAATTTATTTAATTCTTCTTCAGTCAATTTCATTCGCTTCTTTAATAATTTAAACGAAAAAAATATACTAAATCTGAACTAATTTACAAGCCTTCATTCGCTTGCAAGTCTCTATTCTTTTTTTATATTCAGATTAATTTTTTATTATCCATAATAAGCATTATGCAATTATTTGTATCAGACTTTGAACTCAAGGTAGATAAAATCATTATATCAAACCTAGAGATTATCAATCAAATAAGAAAAGTTCTCAGAATGAAAATTTGAGATAAATTTTCTATACAAAATTCAATTCCACCTATCTCTAGATACCAAGTCAAAATAATAGATTTAAAAGATAAAACATTACAAGCCCAAATTACAGATCAGAAGCTCCTAGACTATTCCGACTTCCATCATAGAATTTCTACTATGATTATATCCATGCCAAACAAACGAGAAAAGGCAGAACTGATAGTCCAAAAACTTACAGAAATCTGAATCCAAAACATTATTTTTCGACCAAGTCAAAGGTCCATCATCAAAGTTCGAAGCCAACAAAAGGCTGATAGGATCCAAAAAATCACAAAAGAAGCATTAGAGCAATCACGATGATATTCTATTCCCAAAATATCCTACTCAGAAAATTTTCCAAAATTAGACTGAGATTTAGTGATTTTCGACAAAAATGCTGATCCTATATCAAGTGGAAAATTGACCTTAGCTGAAAATATATATTGATTAATCTGACCAGAATGATGACTATGAGAACAAGACTATGAGAAATTTAAATCATTAAAATATAAAATTGTAGAACTAGGAAGTTCTGTTCTTAGAATGGAAACTGCAGCTATAGTATGATGACGACTTTTGAAAAATCAAAAATAAAAAAATCCTCCGGAAAAGCAGAAGGATCTTTTGTTTAACGTTACTTACTTTTTATATAAGTAGGAGTTCAATAACAATGCACTTTGTAAAACTACAATGATAGCAAGTGCAAACCAAAACATTTCTATGCCCCCAAATACGAGGGCAATAAAAAGTCCAAATAAAATTCTAAATGTGCTCATTCTTTTGTTTTTACTTAATTTTCAATGAATAACCAATCACAAACATTGGAATGTCCAAGTTGTGATTGTAAGTACATTCAGCGAAGAACTTTGAATTCTTGCCGACGTTGAAGTGGTGCTTGTATGAGATGAACCAATTTACTGGAGTAGTAGTAAACCACATAGCAGATGCTCCAATTCTATTGTTCTTCAAAAATGTTACTCCCATTCCTTCATAAGAGAAAAAGAATTGAGGTTTATAACTTGGAGCTAAGAGTTCAGGAGTTTTTCCAAGTCCAATGCCATTCCATACAATTGCATCGAATGGTCCAGCAGAGTAGAGAATCATTGGGCCTGTCCAAGGTATGTTTTTAAACACAGCCACGGATTCCAAAACTTTCAGATTGCCAAATTTTTTTCCTACTGTTATACAGATACGATCGTTATTAGCTTGTAAAAACATAACCAATTTGTCGTTTTTCAGATTTGTAAATCCGAATTGAGTATCAAAGCCAGAGGTTAAAGCTCCTTTCCCGGAAGTTACAGTTACATCGGAGAGTTGCCAATTGCCGACCTTTACGATATTTTTTTCTTGTGCTGAAACTAAGTTTACAATAACAAGAACCATTGCAAATAATAAATTTAACGTTTTCATGATTTTTTTATTTTTTTTGGTTTGTTTTTTAATTTTTTATTCAACGTATTGAAATTGATTGAAATACACGATAGGATTTTCTATCGATACATAGATTTTTTCTACCATCTCCAAAGAACATAAAGTAAGTTCCTTGTTTAAAAGGTATTTAACTATCCGGAAATCTCTTTGATATAATTTGGATTTTCCTTTTTTAGTAGTTTCTTTGATAAAGTTTCTAACATATATTTTTTTTCCATAGCCGGAAAGAATTTTTTGTTGGATATCTCTACCAAGTCCAATTTGCCAAATATGAAGAAAAACATCTCTGTCATGATTCGTAAGCGTTTGAAGAAACAGTTCTTCCGATATTATTTCTGTTTCTATAATTTTACGGAAGCACTTACTAGCTATATATGTAGCTAGCACTTTGAGTAATAATCTTAATGTTTTCATAGTTGCTATTTGTTTTAATGACCACTTCGTTGATTACTTTTGTTTTCTTTTTGTTTTGTAATATCATTATAATCAAAAATGTCAAGTAATCAATAGATGCTAGTTAAAACCTGTTGTTGTTCGTCATCAACAAGCTAATATTCTTTGAAAGAAAATACAAAAAAATCCTCCGGAAAAACCGAAGGATCTTTTAATGAGAGAGTATTTAATGAATATCATTAAATCTTGATACCGATGTTTACAATGATGGAATTCCCATCATTAAGTTTTGTCTTTGATTCATTGAATGACCAACGAACTGAGGCGAAACCTGAGAGCTTTTTATAAACCTGCCAGCTATGTGTCACAGCAACAGATCCACTCAAAGCATTGTTTTTGAAGTTGTAGTATTGTCCAGCTTCTACGTTTCCGAATCCAAATGATTTTTTGTACAATACATTTGAAATGATGTATTGTTTCGAAAGACCATAGTTCCAAAACTGATATGTGTTCACTGTGAAGCCATTCATCATTATACCGATGTTTGGAATCAAGTTACCATTACCATTGTATTGGAACATAGAGGTTTTCGGAAAGAATCCGTGAAGAGCAACTCTTGTCTTAATCTTCCCAAATGTTTTGGAATAATCCAATCCACCAAGCTCATAACTGTTAGGCGATTTAGTTATACAACTTGCCTGCCACACAGAGATGTTATTAAGGTTGAACGACTGCAGAACAAAAACGTTCTCATAAGGTAATACCTTGTTCGACTTCGGAATCCAGTCCATATTCCCATAGTTTACAGATACCGAATATTGAGCCTGAACAGATATGCTTACTACTACAAGAACCATTGCGATAATAAATAATTTTGTTTTCATGTTTTTTATTTTTGGTTTGTTTTAATGAACACTTCGTTACTAATTTTTGTTTTGTTATTTATTTACGACATATATATAAACAAATATGTCAAGTATACAATAGATAGTAGTTAAAACCTGTTGTTGTTTGTCATCAACAGTCAGAGTAATATCAAATAAAAAAATCCAGCAAATTTTGCAGGACCATTTTATTCGTATGGAGAATGATATAATCTATTTTTGGAGAATACTACTTTATATTTAAATAATCCTCAGCTACTATTTTTCCACAAGCCATCACATCTTCATTAAGTCAATTTTTTCAATCTTCTTCAGCACAAATATAATTTTTACCATTTATATTTGTTTCCCAAACCAAGTATTTTTTTCCATCAGAGGAAATATATTTTCATATAGTGGTTTCTGCCTTATCTATTGCATTTCCATAATTATACAAATATAACTTATCTGGGTTTGTGATTGTATTTCCCATAGCTCATTCGTACCCATGCAAAAACCAGTTTGGAATCATATCTTTGTTTAAATCTTTAGAGAAATATTTATTTCGATGAATAAATTCTCCCATATTTCTTTTTACAAATTCATCTAAGTACTTTATCAATAGCTTGGCATTCCCTTCTTTATCATCGGAAATGTCATTATTAAATTTATCAATCAATCCACTAATCACAAAATCGTTTATCAGAAGATCTTCCATATTATCAGATACTTCATCTGGTTTTTGGCCTCCATAATAGCGACTGAAAAATAAATTACTCAATTCTTTCACTACAGGTTTGCTTTGTTTTAAATAGTCTATAGCAACAATTGATCATTCATAATTTCAATAACTCATTTCTCCATAATTTTGAGAACCATATTCATTAGCATATAAATAGTTTCTTCATTTTATTTTTACAATTCATACTTGATAGATTTTTCCATCTTCGGTTTGATATTTTCCTATGTGTTCTACCGTATTGTTTTTTGAAAAACTAGAGACAGGTAACCTTCAGATGTGATTCAACACTCCATGTTCCTCTTGAATCACGTTTTTCATCGCATCTTCATATTCTTGGAAAAACCCATTTGGAATGAGATTTGGATTTATTTCATTTTTGAATCTACCTCTATTTTCAGGTATAAAACTATCCAAAAACTCATTTATTTTTGTTATTTTATCGAGTTTATTAGCTATATTAAAGTCCTTTCAAATTTTTTCTAGAAGTCATTCCCTCAAGAAGCCCTTTACTAAAAGCGATTCTGTATTTCTATCTATTTTGGTTTTTTCTGGTCATTCAGAATTGTAATGCCCACGTTCTTCTCGTACATTATAACGAATCATATATTGATCCATAAGTAAATTTAGTATTGGATTTGTTTGTTCCAAAAAATCAATTGCCAGGTCCCTAGCCTTACTTGTAGAATATATATTCACCTCATTATCATCCAGTTTATCTACGTATCAAGGACTTGCAACTACATATTTTTTGTTACCATGAGAAACTATTGCTAATCTATTTTTTCGGAAGGAAAATTGTCATCATAGGGTCTTCGGTGTAAATCATCATATATCCTGCAAAATAGAAGAACTAAAAACCTTTACTCACCATTTATCATCAAAAATCTTTTTTGTTGAATCTCCTGCTACTTCAAAATTATCTTCCAATAATATGGTGTTTATAAATTCATCAGTGTATGGCACAAGAGATTTATAAGGATAAACAACCACCTTATTCATTTTAAATTCACCAATATTTTGAGGTATCAGATAATCATCTATTATAATATCTTCCAAAGCAAATTTATCATTGGAAAATTCAGATCATAACTCGCTCAAAAGTTTTTGATTATTTAAACAATCAACTATTTTAGATTTAAATTCCTTCTCTCAAAAATCTCCAATCGAGCCATAGCGAAAAATAAATCTATCATATATTTTCTGAGTGTATTCATCTATCTGTTTTAATTTTTCTTTACCAATATATTCTCCATATCAATATTCCCCAGATCGTATTACTTTTTTATTTTCAAAAATTTCTTTGATAGTTTCGTGATTG
>JAYSML010000125.1:0-5568 GCA_043724745.1 bacterium | reverse complement strand
AGATAGACACTATCAAAATCCACAAACAAAACATAAAAAATCATGAAATTTTCGAAGAGTTTTAGGCAAAAAAATTTAAATCGTTTTTTATGGAGGCGTTTCACCCTCCAAACCTCCTGACTCACTTTTTGGCATTGCTCCAAAAAGTAAGCAAAAAAATCTAGTCAAAATGATCCGCCATTTCATTTTGACGCGTCTCACTATCGAAGTAATCTTTCCAGCTATTATAATTCCAGTCAGTATACTCTGTTGTAAATAAAAAAATATATAACTTTCTCTTGAAACAAATTAGACAAACTATATAGACATACTTAGACAAGATACTTTATGGTTTAGCTTAGGCTTATCTAATGACAAAAAAACTAAATATAGTTATGGCTGGATGATGAACATGAGGACATGTTTTTCCTATAAAGAGCATGATAGAATTTCTAGATAAAGAACCAGACTACTCACATAAAATCAATAAAATATATCGATTTTGATCAAATAAAAGCCTAGAACAGGATATTCATTCTCAACTTGAAACCAAAAACCTCCATACGTATTTCATCCATATACTATCAGGTAAATATCGCAGAGAAACAATTCTCAAATCGAGACTAAAAAATATACGTGATATCCTACTGTTTATTATAGGTATTTTTCAGTCCATATACTTTCTCCTCATTTATCGTATAGATATTATTTTCTGTAAATGATGATATGTAGCATTGCCAGTAGTACTAGCCTGATTTCTACTTCACAAAAAAATTATAGTTCACGAGTCTGATACTCATCCATGACTAGTCAATAAAATCGCCTCTAAATTTGCCAAATATACCTTTACTTGATTTCCTGAGGTACTACCACATGCTAAATGTGTATGACAGATTATTTCAGACGACCTTTCCTTGTCTATGTCTCACATGAAGGAAGCCGAAGAGAAGCTTTTTAAAGATAAGCTAAAGCCTGATTTCAAAGCGAAAACATGCATATTTGTCACATGATGATCTCAATGATCACAAAGATTATACAAAATGTTGGCAGAAATTATCAAATCTGACCAAACAATGCAATCAGATTTTCTGTTTTTTATATCACTTGGAGTCCTAAATGCCCAACTATCATCAGAATTTAAGTGACTAAAAAATGTCTATTGCTACCCCTTCCTTACACAATCTCAAATGTGATATTTTTATAATATTTGCGATCTGGCAATTACTCGTGCTGGCACGACATCCCTAGCAGAACAGAAATTATTTGAACTAAAAATACTTATGATACCTATTCCTTGGACCCATGATCAATACGACAATGCCAATCGATATGTTAGAAGTTTTGGTGATATACTAGTAGACCAGAAAGACAAAAATTACCAAAACAATCTAAGACAGGCAATTTTATCTCTAAATGGATTCAAAAAAAGGAATATAAAAAAGGACATCCAGATAGAAATTAGCAAAGCAAAAAGGGAAATCGCAGAAAAAATAATTGAAAATTAAGAATCGACACTCTTTAGTTTGTAAAAATTAAAAAAATGTTTGTTGTTAATTTTTATTACATATTTTATAATCAAAATGACAAAGAAAATTCGGATTATTCTGGGTGTCTTTTTGTTGTTTAGTCAAAATCTTTTAATTACGTTTGCAGAACTAGATTTCTACCCACCACCCACAGACAACGACACAAGTGGACAGTTTAGTGTAAAATCAGTAAATGCCTGATCTTTAAGTCCCTTACTGTCGGTTGATAATTCCTTAGATTTTCAATTATTTTCTACTGGCGAAGTAAACTCTGGAACACAAAATTCAGATTTTTCTGGGAATAATATTCTTTCATGAAATACAAATTTCACATGAGATTACAATCTTTCATGAAATTCAAATTCATGATATTTCATAAATTCATGAATAACGACTACCCTGCCAAATCTTACAATTTCTGAGGTATTTTTTAGATGAACTGATGAATGGATAGAAATTTCAAACCTTTCCACTGACTTTTCATGAAGCATTACCTTATCTGGAGTTAAAACATCCAATTTGCAAATTACAAATATCTCTATTTCGTCTTGATCTAGCGTTTTATTTGGGGATACGTTTGCAAATATCATCGATAGATCCTATATAGCCAGAGAAAATCTAGCATTCAGTATATCGGATTCCAAAGCTATGGATATCAAACTCATCTATTCTTGAGTTATATTAGATTCTTTCGTGGCAGATACAGGCACCCTCATAAGCATATCAGATTATAGGTCCTTGGAAAGAATCTCTTCTACAAACCAGATTAATATCACATCTACAGATAGAAAATCTAATGTGAGATCTTCTCGAATAGCAAATCCTGGCTCATTTCTATATTTATTGCCATCATCCACATGAGATAGTCAGTGATCTGGAACTCAAAATACATGATATTTGGATACCTGAAACCTAGTTTGTATGGATTCTGGCTCTACTCAGATATTGTCCATATCAGAAATATTTCCATGAAATCCAGACTACTGATCATATATAGAATTATACGCGTCACAAGCCATCAATCAGCACGTTTTTATCTCAGGTTCAGCTTTGGTTTCAGCCATTGATTTGGACATAAATCTAGCATCAGGAGGTATTGTTTTATTAACCAATGATAACCTAAGGTTTGCATGACAAAATACCCATGTTTTGGACATTTTGGACCTATCTATGTCATGATGAAGTATCACCATCTATGGACAAAGTGGACAAGTTTTGGACAGCGTCTATCTATCATCGTTTTCAGCAGATAAGTCCTTATATTATTTAAATTCAGACTGATGTATAAGGCGATTTTTCTCCTCCAAAAATTTCTCTCCAGGAATGGATGATAAAATCTATTTCCGCTATATGACTACCTGAGAAAACACTACTCAAATTGTATACGTTTGAGGAGGATGAGGATCGTGTACCTGTCCAAGCTGTCCAAATAGCCCTCAAACATGAAGCACGAGCTCCGTTTCACCTGTTTTGTCCAATCCCTTTATCGAAAATCAGATCGAGATATCAGATATAATCTACGATCCAGAAGGGTCTGATACAGATAATGAAGTAGTAGTTTTGCATTCACTATCAGATCAATCCATAGATTTAAATCAATATCGCCTCCAAATCGAATGACAAACAACCAAAAAAACCATCAGATGAGATTCTTTGCTACCTCATTCTACCACATCATACAAATGAAACTACCAATTTTCAAATTCCTCCAATTGTATACTTTTGTTAAAAGATGCTCTGATTCAGGATAAATTTTGTTATTCTGCTTCTTCTAGCACTCAGAGTTCATCTACCAGTGTCACAAATCAAATTCAAAACGAAAACAAAGTCTCTTGATATGAAATACAAATCACGCAAATCGATTTCGACCCAATCGGAAGCGACAAAGAAAATGAAAAAATCTGACTAAAATTAATATCAAACTCTATCCAATCACTAGATTTATCCAATTTCAAAATCCAAATCCAACGCGATGGTAAAATTTCAAATCATTCTATCGAAGGAGTTCTTTCGTCAAACATAGAACAATTTATTCACACAAACTCGATTTTTCCAAATACTACAAACGATTGACTAGATGTCCAGGTTTCATTGCTTCAGGATGATGTTTTATTCTCCAGCTATACCTACAATCCAAATCAAACCAAATCAGAAACTCTGACTTGATTTAGTTCTCCATATTCATGATTAAACTTCCAAATCACATTCGTACTCCCCAATCCAAACTGAAACGACAAATGAAATGAAAAATTATGAATACTGGTTTCGGTAACTTCTGGTTCTATATATTCCTGAAACATAGATTTATCAGATAAATTTTATTTACAAATAGGAAAGTCAAAGAAAAAACTCTCATGATATTTAAATCTAGATACAGAAAATATCCTAACCTGAAACTGGACTTTACCAAACAAAGCAGGCTGTATATCTTTGCTTCATGATAATCAAATTCTGACGACATTCTGCTATGAAATTACAAAAGAAGGGGAGTCTGTCCAATCTAAAAACTCCATTCTTTCTATTGTCTCGCCAGAGGAGATGACGACTCTATGATGACTCAAATTTACACAAGAGAACTGACAAATCTGTATGTCTTACAAAGGTCAGAAAATAAATTGTAAGAAACTGCCATCGACCAAAACTTCATGGAAAGATAAACAAGAGCTAAAACTTTACAAAAACTATATGTCGACAATCCAATCTTATCTCAGAAATCAGTGGCCAATTTTCTATTCAAATTCTCAGTTGAAAAATTACTTCACAGCACTAGGTGAATCCAAAGATTATATTTCGGCAGGGCAAATATCCAAAAATATAGATGGGGAGTCTCTGTCTATATTTGAAGTGGATAGGTATTTGGAGTCCAGTCAAAAAGAGGATGAGTTATTATTTAAAAATGGAATTGCGAGTTTCTTTGGATTGGAATAATGACGCTTCGCTGAGACAGATTTTTATTTATAGAGACTATTCTGTCTCCAAACCACCAGACTTCGTTTTTTAGCTTGATCCAAAAAAACGAAGCAAAAAAAGATCAAGCCCTTTGATTTCACAAAGGATAAAACCTCCAAGACTCAGAGAAAAAAACCACTACTTTAAATTACATAATAATAGAAATGGACAAAAATTCCATATAGCTCGCCTCCCAGAGGGTCCCCGTGCTCGCCTTGAGAAATCGTAGCATTCACAAAGTTTTGTTTCCTCAAACAAGTTGTCGGTCGATTTATTTTCTAAGTTTAACTTAATGTATTTCATTGTCCTTCTTTCTATATTTATAGCCATTCTAACTGTGCTGGATAACTTAATCCTAGCAATAATATTTTTCATCCTAGTTTTATTTGTCTGATTATTTCAAAAGAAAATCAAACTACTCAAATGGTTTCTAATATCTGGCTTAGCTTTGCTTATATCCATATTTGCGGTATCTTTTAGACAGACACTTTACGAGCCAAATATAAATCAAAACAAAATATTTTGAACAGCCAAAATCATAAATATATATGATGCAAATACTTATATTCTAGAATACAAAAACAAACAATTTTTCCTTGAGACAGACAGAAAGTTTCAGATCTGAGACAATATAATTATCGAATGAAACATCTATCCTGGATTCACATGAAATATACTAGACATACAAAATCAGCGACAGAATCTCAGCAATATTCCGGTTTATCAATTTTCTTATACCAAACGATTGGTCAGTAAAAACATCCAATGAACAATTTATCCAACAAATATTCTCCTTCAATCAAAGGACAAAGTCTGACTAATATCTCAGATTAGAATAAATCTCAGGTCTAAGATTATCAGTTCATACTGAGAAAATCGTATTGCCTGACTAATCCTATGAATGTTGGTCTGAGACAAAACTATATTGCCAAGTATAGATTACGAGAATTTCAGAGATTCTGGACTTGTCCATATCATAGCAGTTAGTGGCTGAAATATAGTTATGATAGTGGTTTTTCTTTCCTTCGTTTTGTTTTTTCTACCATTCTATGTCAGGACAATTGTCATTTTATTTACTATTATTTTTTACGCATTGATATGTGGACTAGATAGT
>JAYSML010000124.1:0-3812 GCA_043724745.1 bacterium | reverse complement strand
GAAAAGACATACAAAATCAAAAAAACCATAGAGAAAACGACAATGTAATCCTGATTTGAGATTTCAATATATCTCCTTGGTCATATTATTACAAAAACTTTGAAAAAACATATTTAAGCTGACTTATAAACCAAACTAAACAAATGCCATTCTTGTTTACATGGTCATTCAAATACTTACCTATATTCAAATCACATATAGATCAAATATGGAGCAACAAAGCAGTTAAAATATCGGATCTAAAAAGTATAGAAATGCCAGGATCTGATCACAAATGATTTGTATTCAAAATAACAAACTAATTAATAGACAATTTATTAATAAATTTGTTTATAACTTTCTAAGGAGAAAGTTGCATTAAAAGTAAAAAAATATATAATTATACTAAGCATTTACATATGTTTATACAAAAAATGGCAAACAAAAAAGAAACAAGTTCAGATGATTTATTTTTCAAAGACAATAGTGTAAAAACCATCAAACAAGACGAAACAACTAAAAAATCTCAAATACTTTTGAGTAGTGATTCTCTTTCAGGTTATGGACTAGATCTCATATTCCAACTCACAAAAGAGGCTGGATTTGATGGTATAGATTTAGCTACTCGAAAAAATTTCGATGCCCGAAATATAAATTATGTAAAAAAACTTTCAGAAAAACATGAGTTGCCAATCAGAATAGTTCAAGTTTCTTCTAGTATAAATGAAAAAGAAATAAATAAAGCAATTGATCTATGCTATGAAACAAAGGCAGATACTATAAGCATAAATCCACCAAAAATATTTAATATGAAATCATATAATTTTCTAATGGATAATTTACCTAGACTTAGGAAAGAGAATAAAAACATCCATTTTTCAATTATAAATCCAGAAAATTCGAATATTTTTGCTCTTCCTATACCTAAATATCGCTTCACAAATGTAGTCGAAATAATCAAAAAATATTCATGTTATCTATGATTAGATATAGCAAACATGGATACTGAAGAATTTGAATGAAATTTCATGAGAAAATTAAGAGAATTTTTACCATATATATCTACGATTTACTTCTCAGACAAAACCAGATTGGGATACTGACATGTATTACCTGGAGAATGAACACTCAAATTAGAAGGCTTTCTAAAAAAGTTAAAAGAATACAACTATCGACGTCATATAAGTATTAAATTAGATTTATCAAAAGCAGACTTAGCAGACTCTGAAAGAGTTTTATTAATATTAAAAAAAGCTAGAAAATATATGCAAGAAAATTTCGATGAAGTAGAAATAGATTAAATAGAAATCAGGTTTTCACTTTTTAATCTTCAATTCATGCTTAAATTAATTATTGATTTTCTAAAATATCCTTTCTCAAAAGATAAAAAACAAAACGAATTTCATAAGTTTATTTCCTCTATAATAAAAAACTACTCTAGCTTTCTCTGGATCAAACCAAATCGAAGAAGAATAGTTTCTTATCCTTTGTTTATGTTATTTCAATTATTCAAAACTAGACCTTAAATCAATCTTTTCTTATTTATCAACCCTAAGCTTTTATAGGCTTTGCAGTAAGTTTATCATAAATTTTCTTTTCTATTTCTAGTCCTTGATTAGGATTTTGTCGATCTATATCAAGTTCCAATAATTCTCCAACCTTTTGTAATATAAAGAATTTTTCCAAACTATCAGAAGCTGCTTTCTTAATATCATCAGCGAATTGTTTAGCCTTATCTTCTCACATTTGTTTGAAGTATTCTTCTATTTTATCCTTTCCTCCAAATCTACTTTCTAAACTCTGCATTCTAGATTTAAATTCTTCTTCCACCAATGTATTTGGTATAGATATTTTCATTACATTTTTTCTAATATCTTGTAGAAGTTTTTCTATAGATTGTACAAGTTCAGTATCGTATTTCTGCTGACTAAGAGTAGCCTTTATAAATGTCCTAAGTCCAGCTTCATCTTTAATTTCATCATTACCAAACATTTTTTCAAGAAGATCTGGAGTGAACTCTGGCAATACAATCTCTTTCACATCATCTACTTTCAAAACCACCTTTACTGAATTATTTTCAGATTTTTTGCTATGCAATACGATAGGTAACTTTTTCTCGTCATATTTAAATTCAATTTCCTCATCCTTTTTTTTACCCACGAAGTTGTCTACGAAAAATTTATCTTCATTGAATTCCTGTTCTCATATATACAAACTTCACTTGTCTATAAATTGTCCATCTTTGTCTAGATGATTGAAACTAACCTTTGATATAGTTTTTAGAGATATAGTCTCTGTATCTTTATATTCAGCATAGTTTTTTTTAATATTTACCAATGCATCATCTATTTCACTATCCGCTACTTCTAATTTTAATTCTTCCATCTTAGCTTTTTTCCAATCATCATTCAATACTTCTACCTCAGGGAAAACATCAAGTTTCAATGTAATATGTATATCTTCGTCTTTTTTATCTTGTTTGAAATCATAGGGTTCACCTATAAATCTAATATTGGGGTTCTCTTTCAAAACTTCTTGTAATCAAATATTTACCAAACTTTCATATTCTCATACTACTAAATATTCTGGATTTATATGTTCTTTCACCATATCTATTGGCACAAATCACTTTCTAAATCCTGGCAATTCAAGATCCATTTGAAAATGCTTAAGAACTTCCTTCTTTGCTTTTTCATGATCTGCTGTTTCTGTTACCAGTTTAATTTCATAACAAGAATTATCAAGTTTTTTCAAATCTTTTTTCATCAAAATCATTAAATAATATAAATAAGACGCAAGAAGTTTTTCTTTTAAAACTTCAAGGTCGCTTTTACCCATTGGAATATTTTAAAATTCCTACAAGAAAAAAATTAGCCAGATAGAAGTTAAGGATTTACTAAAGTGTTTCAAGAGAAAATAAAACAGCACGTAAATTATTTTAGTTTCAGCGGATTATAAATAATATTTTTCTTATTATTATCTTTTAATAATTTTTTCGGTTCTTTTATTTCATTTAGAGTCCATTATCGTCACAAAGTATATTGCTGGCTTAAGTGATGATAAATCAAGCTGATTGTTATTCCTAGTCAAATCAGACGCCGAATATAGCTGTCATAATGTAGTGAATATTTTCACATTCAGCTGAATATCTGAGGGTATATCTATATTTAGTATATCTTGTACAGGATTGGGATATATTTTTACCTCATCCAATCATCCATTAGATAATATATCCTGAGCGTCTGTCACCAAATCACTAGTAAGAATTATATCACTGCTGTTTTTATTTCAATCACTATCTACAAATTCTATACTCATCTTCATGTCTGGATCACCAAATTTATAATCTATAGGAGAAGAGCTCGTATTTGTTAGATCAAACTTTCATTGTGCATCTACTACTACATTTTCTATTATTGTACCATCATTGAAGATTAGATTAACTGTATATCATGGCTGATAGTTTGTTATCTGTCATTTTAGATTTTCGAAATACACCTGTTTTTGATCTGTATTTAGTCGTTTCCGATGACCAGATATCCCAATTATAGAAGGACTAGCTGGCAAGCCAACTACCTCGAAAGATCTATCTATAGGAAAATCATATATCTTACCTTGGTAATCACATTTACCTACAAATGTCACCTTATGTTTTCATGGATTAAGCTGAGTCAAGTCTACGAAATATCATTTCTCATCCTTGGATACTCACTCACCTACGATGTTATATTCAGCAGGGAAATTAGATACTGTGAAATAGTATTTACCATCTTTAGCACTTAACTTTTTTTTGATTTCTGGGAAAATGTTTTCTTTCATGGTCTTGCCTGGTT
>JAYSML010000123.1:0-5709 GCA_043724745.1 bacterium | reverse complement strand
TTTATATTTTAAAAAATCTTGTTCAATTATATCTGATTTGGGATTTCTCATTTTTGCATAAGTTACCATTTCATGAGACAATTCAATTCCGGTACACTTAAAACCACTATCGTTAAAACATTTAGTCGCTATTCCGACTGCACAACCTATATCTAAAATTGTATTTTCAGGATTTAGATATTTAGAACAGATACTTACAGCTTCTTTTGTGATTGGTAATAATATTTCTATACGAGATTCATATTCATTAGCAAGTGAATTGTATGTTTCTTTGTGTTTAATTGAGTTTAGCATAATATAATGAAATATAGATAAGAACGATTTTTATATTATTCATCCTTAGAAATATTACAACAAAAAAAATCAGATTATTCTTTTTAAATTTACCTAAACAGATCTAAATTTCAGACCCGGTACCAAGTATTTAGACATTTTAGTCTCTTTCAAACAAAAAGCCCCCTTGTTGGAGGCTATGTTTATACATATCAAATACTCTAATGTATTGAAAGGAAGATATTCAAGAGATGGGAATAAAAATCACAGAGATAGCATACAGAAAAAGGAAAGAAAATGATTTTATCTTTTCATTTTTTCTATAGCTTGCTTGACTTTTGTTGTTGCTCCTGGAGCATCTTCTGTTCGTTTATTTTTCTCTACTTTACCATCATAAGTTAATACCATTTGCCCATTTTCATTATATGCCCAATTTCATTTAATCATATTAACAGTATATTCTGCTCCAAAAGCTGCCTGCTGTAATAGACTTTGTGGTTCCGTAGCATCCATTTTCTGAACAAAACGTCAATTTGCATGAAATATTTGAGCAAACCTAGGACTGGCGTATACAAATACGGCTTCTCAAGACCATCACCACTTTCGTACCTCATCCATATTATGTATAATAATCATATTAGGTCATAATTTTTCCGTTTCGCCATCTTGTTCTAATTCTGAAGTGGGAGTGAGATTTGTTTTTATGACTTTTCATGCTCATAGATTATTCAATGTGGATCTTCCAAAAACACCATCAGCATTTTTATTACTATTCTTATCACCTACTACCATTCCAAGAGATAATTGCATTCAGAGAATATCTCATTTTTTTATCAAAGATGAGATTTTTTCCCATAGTGATTGGTCTATTTTTTTGAGACTAACAAGAGCCTTCATCACACCCTCAGGACTAACCCATTGGATATCAGATAAAGTCAATTTATTAATTTCTTCCATTGTCACATCATCAATTGGCACATCTTTTACCTCTGATTGCAAGAGACGTAAGTCATCCTTTATCTGTATATCAGCAGTTTTTTCTCAGGTTTCCTTTTCATTATTGATTTTATCTCATTCTATTGGCATTAGAATATAAGTTAATTAATAAATCTGAATTGTTGTATACTTATTATACCCCATATACCTCACTTTGTCAAATATTTGAGACCAAATTGTCATCAGAAATACACGAACAAATTTTAGGAGAAAACAAAAAAATCCTCCTTTTAGGAGAACTTAAGATATTTTACCCAGAGGGGGACTTGAACCCCCACGTCCTTACAGACACCAGATTTTGAGTCTAGCATGTCTACCAATTCCATCATCTGGGCATTTAATCAATTATCAATTATTAATTTTCTAACGGACAAACTTTTACCAAAATAAACTTAAAAATCAATTGATTTTTTTAAATAATTAGTTAAACACCATTTGATGGATATCAATCCACCTAATTTTTATACGATAACTTTTGATAAAAATGGATTTGAACAAGGTTATGATTATTTGAAGAGCAACAAACAATGTACAGCTCAAAACAATCGAAAGTAGTGGTACACCTGTAGTAAACTTCACAGTTGCTACAAACAGAAAATTCAAAAACAGAGATGGCAATATTCTGGAAGATGCAGAATACCATAGATGTGTAGCCTACGGTAAATGAGCAGAAGTTCTAGGTAAGTACTTGAATAAATGAAAAAGAGTTTATATCGAAGGTAGATTAAGAACTAGAAAACGACAAGACAGCGAATGAAAAGAAAAGTTTTCTACAGAAATTATTGTTGATAACTTCATATTCCTAGACCCAAAAGGGACAGGAGTAGAAGATGACGACCATTTGTTGGACGTAGCTCCAATATGATGAGTAATGCCAGAAGACGAGGACGTTCCTTTCTAAATTCTCAGAAAAGAAAAAATTAGTTTAATTAAATAACGACTACGGTAGATAACGGAAACATTATTACTATCGAGTGTTTTTAACGCCAAAATGGATTATGAATAAATTAAAATCAATACTTCTAGATATATTTGATATGTTATCATTCCTTGTGTTCGTATGATGAATTGTTTTGTTTATCAGATTTTTTATTGTGCAACCATACACAGTAGTATGAGCTAGCATGGCAACAACTTTTGAAGAAAACGACTTTATCATAGTGGATAAAATAACAAATAAATTATGAGAGCTCAAAAGATGAGACGTCATAGTGTTTGTCCCTCCGGGGAAAGATATTCCTTATATCAAAAGAATAATCTGACTTCCTTGAGAGAAAATAAAGATACAAGATAATAAAGTTCTTATTTGTAACAAAATAAACGAAAAAGATTCTTGTACAGAATTAAATGAACCATACCTAGACGAAAACACACGAACAGATGCTAGATGTGGTATAAGTGAGTTTACTATAGACCAAAATGGATTATTTGTAATGTGAGACAATAGATGATTTAGTACAGATTCTCGTTGTTGTTTTGGATTATGATGTTATTCTGGCACAAGTTATGAGGTACCATACGACAATATCATATGAAAAGTTCTTGTAAGAGTTTTCCCCAACCCAAAAACATTCTAATCACAGATTTAAATACGAAAAAGATAGCAATTCGACTTGCTATTTTTTTTAATAATTTTATAAAAACTATGTTTATTTAATGCAGTTCTAAACAATGAAAATATTTTCGAATTTTGATACAAAATTCAGGACGAAAATATACAATGAGAATTGTGCTAAATATTGAAGTGACTCTGTTTTAGTTTTTGGAAGGAGTAGGTTATATTGGCTTCTAAAGGTTCTTTCACCTACAATTCTTTTGATACTTTTTAATTTGTTTTGGTTATTGCTT
This sequence comes from bacterium, assembly GCA_043724745.1. Lineage (GTDB taxonomy): Bacteria > Patescibacteriota > Gracilibacteria > Absconditabacterales > Absconditicoccaceae > JAYSML01. The sequence goes on along the minus strand of JAYSML010000123.1, from coordinate 2,592 downwards.
TACTACCATTGGACAAATTGACTTTATTTTATTTATATATTAGCAGGAACTATAGCTATAGATATTTTTGTGATAGCATACATAGGATGAAAATATATAGATTACTTACTGGACTTTATGCTTGTAATACCAAACTCATTGGTACTATACATACAGAAATGATGTTTTGAAAGAGATGTTTTCACGATGAACCAAATCAGTATAAAAACAATATCCGTGGAAAAAAGATGATTTTGGTATAGCGTTTTCAATAATTGAGACATAACTATTCTTTCTGAATGAATACCGTCAGACATTGAAGAAAAATACTGAAAGGTTGTACTTAAACGAGTTGCCAAACCTGAATACAAAAGAGAGAAAATCATAAAAACTTTATGATTAACAAACAAAAATAGTTAAGCCTTTATTTTATAATCAGTTTTTTATGAGAATTTTTTCAAACTTTGATACCAGACTAAAAAAAGATTCACTAGAAAAATACTACAAAGCGCACTGAGTAGATAAAGTCTTATTACTCTGAAAAAGTAAATTATTTTGGTTCTTAAAGATATTTCTACCAGTGTTATTTTATCTCCTGGTTCTAGCCTGAGCTACCCGATTAGCATATATTATACTAGGCGACGAAAAACAGACAATATACGCATGAATAATCGTTTTTGTACTATTATTATTGATATCATGACATATAATAAAAAGCTATATGGATTATAAAATGGATTTCGCCATAGTTACTCCTGACTCATTAATAATGTTTAATCAAACATGAATATTTAAAAGAGATACGGCAGAGATAGATATGGATAAAATCAAAACTATATCGATCAAAAAAAGATCAATTATGTATAGCATCTTCGATAACTGAAATATAATTTTTCTATCCGAATGAGATAACAATAATTATTGAGAAATAATACTTTCTTTCATATCAAATCCGGAGAAAAAGAGAGATAAGATTAATTTAATAATCTGAAAATTTTAAAAAATAACCACAAGATATGACATCAGACAAGAAAACACCACACATCCCCTATGACATATATCAATCTCCACAAGAAATTGTTATAATATTGCCCCTATGATGAGTAAAAAAAGAAAGCATAGAGCTTAATATCAAAAACTACAGATTAGTTATAAATTGAAAAAGAATTAAACCTGAGTTAAAAGAAAATTTAATAGAATTAAAACAAGAATGTTACCGATGAGATATTTCTCAAACCATAGAATTGCCACCAGAAGTCTATTTTGAAAAGATACATAGCAAACTCTCAACCGATAATACGCTTACAATCATAGTTCCAAAAGCACTAATTCCAGATAAGATAAAATTGGAAGTAGAATATGAAAAATAATTTTTATGTAATTTATATAATATGCTAAATCCAGAATTTAATTATATCTGACTAGATTTTGAAACAACATGACTAGATACATCCAAAGACGTTCCTATCCAAATATGAATAGTCAAAATAGATAGTAATTGAAATATTATAGAAGAGTTTCAATCATTAATCAAACCATCAAAAAAAACAGACAATCTCAAAGATATAGTTTGATTTATTACATGACTTGATATAGATTCACTTCAGTCAGCACCAGACATAGAAGAAATAAACGAAAAAATATCTAAATACTTCAACGAAAAAACAATAATAATCTGACACAACATTTGATTTGACATAAGCTTTCTAAATAATTTTTTTCCAAACCTTAAGTTTTATCAAAGTATAGATACATTTACTCTATCCCAAACGCTTATCCACTATGCACCAAGTTATGCATTAGAAGTCTTAGTACAACACATGAAAGAAGATTCTTTCTTCAAAAAATATACCCAAAATCCAGAACGAGAAAACGAAAAAAATTTCCACAATGCTTTGGAAGATACAAAATATAGCCTAAATGTCTTCAATGTTTTCGTTAAATATTTAAATGATATATCCAAAAAATATCCCGAAATAAGAAAAGTCGCTAGCTTCCATGAAGCTCTAAATAAGATGCTAGTATCCGACAGCCCCAAAACCGACTGAATCGTAATCAAAATACCAAGATTAAAAAAAATCATGCCAGCTCATACCAAGTTAACTTGAATCACTAATGATTCTATCAATATAGATAACCTAAAAAATCTGGGAAAATATTTTATATGAAACTACAATATAAAGGAATTTCTAATAAATATAGCCAGTAACGATAATATTATTCTAGCTTTTTCAAATATACAGAAATTAAATTGTGCAAAATTAATACTAAACGCAATGTGAATAAAGAACTTATGATTTATAAAAGATGATCAAATTATAAATTTTGAGAAGTTTGAATTATTAGCCAATAAATGAAATTTATCACAAGAGGAATCCTTGTTTATTATCAAATATTATTCGCATCTTATGCAGTGATATGGCACATTAGAATTAAATAACTTAAATGATCATAAAATTTATTATAGTATCAAGGACGAAAAACAACAAACAAAATATCCTATAATACTAACCACGCATTGATGATTATATAGCCTATTAGACAAAAAGAACAATGATTTTGCCGATTACAAAATATGCTTGTTCGACGTCGAATCTCGATATAAAACATATA
>JAYSML010000122.1:0-5542 GCA_043724745.1 bacterium | reverse complement strand
TTTTGGAATGTTTCAAACAATTGGAAGAAAAATATTCAGATTGTTTTTATTGATTAGAATTCAACCTTGGCTGTCCAGCAAGGACCGTAATGCAAAATTGATGATGAAGCGCAATGTTGAAATGCAAAGAAAACACTCTAGAAATTATAAAAAAAATTAGAAAAACTATCAAAATGCCATTTAGTATCAAAACTAGAACTTGAATAGACGAAAATGATATAAGTAGCCAAAAAGATTTTATCCTAGAGGCTAGTAAGTACCTAGATATGATAAGTATCCATGGAAGGACAGTGAAACAGTGATATGGCTGAGATATCAATCGAGATTTCATACACGATATCAAAAAAAATGCTAATAAAAATTGCAAAATCATCTGAAATGGATGAATCAAATCATACGAAAAAATAGACGATAAAATCTGAAAATTGGATGGCATCATGATATGACAATGAGCAATCTGAAACCCACGAATTTTCACCAATCACGAAAAATCAAAATCTGAATTACTAGAAACAATTTTAACCCACCTAGACAACATTCTCTCATATGAGTCTTTTTTCGAAAACGAAACAAAAAAAAGCTGAAATATAGAATATAAAATAGTCAAAAATATAGAAAACATAAATACTGAAATGATCCTGGTTCATTTTAGAAAACACTTATTTCAATATGTTAAATGATTAGATGGATCCAAAGAATTTAAACTCGAAATAAGTCAAATTAAAGACCACAAAGGATTAGTTCACAAAATTAAAGAATTTCTAAATTAAGATTGACATTATATATAAATTATATAGTATTGTGCCACAAATAAAATAATTAATAAACAAAAAAAACTTTTTATGAAAAAAGACGACATTGAAGTTATTGTTGCAGGATATTTATTAACTGAAAAGGCAGTAAAATTAAATCCTGAAGAGCCTTTTACATGGGCATCCGGCTGGAAATCACCAATTTATTGTGATAATAGGATTCTGGTTTCAAATCCAGAAATTCGTACAAAAATCGCACACTTCTTCTCAAGGATGATATCAAAACAATATCCGGATGTTGAGGTAATAGCTGGTGTTTCTACATCAGGAATTCCATGGGCAACTCTTATTGCTGACATTCTCAATCTTCCTCTTATTTACATAAGAGCAGAGTCTAAAGATCATGGCAGAAAGAATCTAATTGAAGGTAACTTAATTCCTGAACAAAAAGTAGTTGTCATCGAAGACCTAATTTCGACCGGTGGCAGTAGCTTGAAAGTTTGTGATAATGTATCCAGTGAAGGTGGAAACGTTTTAGGTTTAGTTGGAATCTTCCAATACGGTTTCCCAACCGCAACAGAAAAATTCAAGGAAATCGGAATATCCTTTGATACACTCACAAACTACGAAACACTACTTAATGTTGCCACTAAACAAAACTACATATCCGAAAACGATATGGAGACTCTACAAAAATGGTCACAAGATCCAGGCAACTGGAGAAATGATTTAAAAACAAAATAATTACCGATATCGTGGAACTAAAAAACAAACTAAAATTAAAATGGGGAAACCATATATACGAAGTATACATGGAACAACTCAGACATGATCAATTCAATAGCGATGAAACAATCAAAAAGTTCAACGCTATAAACGACGAACCAAAACAAATCTCTTTTTATTTGTTTGGATCATTGATGCAGGCAAAAGAGCCTAATTTGTTGCACTCATACTTTGAAAAAATATTCAAAAAGACATTTTCTATTGGATATCATACAGAGAAAGACGAAGACAAAAATGAATATTTAAAAATTCACGAATCAGACGATTATGGCAGCACTGTCATATGGGTAAACGATAATGAAGCAAGAATACAGCTCGAACGCTAATAATAAACCTTTATAGAGAACCATGGTTATTTGCCATGGTTTTTCTGTTAACACAAAATAAACATCTCGTAAAAAGATTGACATTATATTTAGAATACATAATATCGCTCTACAAATAAAATATTAAAAACAACTAATAAAACAAAAAGACTATGAAACCATTTACTCAAGTACAAGACATTGGCAGTCGAATAACCAAAGAGTTAACAGACCAATTAAATGGATTATTTAGTGAACATATATCAGACGAATGCTTACAGTCTTATATAGGTAGAGAATTTGCCAATAAATATGTTCCCTGGAAACAGAAAGGAATAAAACCAAACGCAGTTCAGCTTGCTTACGAGGCATCTGAATGGTTATTTTGGTCCGTTTTAGAAATCGGATGTGGTGTAATTTGTGATGGTCGCCAAATAGCCAAAGATTTTTCTGAAAAATTTTCAGAAGTCAATTTTGACTAAACTATTTTTAAGATTTTATAAAAGAACCGTGGTTATCTTCTACGGTTCTTTTGCTTAAATAAAAATATCCATCCACAAATAAGATTGACATAAGATGTAATTTATATATCATAATCCAACAAACAAAAAACAGAACGCTATGAAAAAAAAACTAAAGTTATTAATGTTAATAATTTTGTGTCTTATTCCAATTATGATGCAAGCACAAAATTTGGAAACATCTATAATTCCAGAAAAAACAACAATAATTTCTATAATTTGTTTTTTTCTAGGGATAATGGTTAGGGCCATCTCCTGGCTATTGCAAATTGAAGAAGAACCTGGAGGATGTTTCGTATGGATAATGGGGTTTCTAATTGGTCTTTTTGTTTCTGCATTTGGTACCATCGGTTCTGTAAAACAATCAGAATTAATGTTATTAAACTTATTTCTATTTGTATTTGGACTGATACTGCCAACTCTAATAGATTTTACGATTTTCTGTATCAAGTATAAGGAGGAAAAGACTTAATGTTTTATAAAAGAACCGTGGTTATTTACTGCGGTTTTTTTGCTTAAATAAAAATTTGCATATTCATCCTTTTTCCATAAAAAATAATCTAATAGTTTTAGCGATTATTCGCTGTATATGAATTACGAACAATTTAAACATAAAGATAAAAATGAATTACGAACAATTTAAACATAAAGATAAAAATGTATTTCTAGTAAATATGACCAAGGAGTTAAATCCTTTTTTTTCGCAATTAGTTCTTAGAGGAATCCAAAAATCACTTAGGCAAAATAAAAAAATCTGAATTTTAGTAAACAAAAAATGATACGCAAATGGCGTAATATGCCAAAATTGCGGTCATGTTCCACAATGCAAAAGATGTTCTGTAAGCATAAATTACCATAAACTCACTAGTTGATATTTCATATGACTATGCCATATCTGCAAAACACAATATGAATTACCCAAAATTTGCCCGGAATGCGCATCTGACAAAATAAAAAATTTTGGACTCGGTACACAAAAAGTAGCAGAATTTATCAAAAAAGAATTTGGCAAAGAAAGTATAATCATAGAATCCGAATCAGTAAATTCACCCAATAAAATCAAAAAAATAACAAACGAAATAAAAGAAAAAAATCCTGATTTTATTATTTGAACATCTCTACTAAGCACTCCTATCAAAGGCCTCGAATTAGATCTAATGATATATTTAAATGCTGATCTTGGTCTAAATATACCTGACTATACAGCATCAGAAAAAAACTTTTATTTCCTCTACCAATGAATCGCCAATTACCAAAATTGTAACTTCATAGTACAAACCTTCAACACATCCAATTATAGTATTCGCAATGCTTGCAAAATGGACGAAAAATGATTTCGAATAGAGGAAAATAAATTTAGAGAAAAAAACCACTATCCTCCATTTGCAGAAATTTGCATTATCCTTTACAAAAACGAAATCGAAAAAAGATTATTTAATAAAGTAGATAAATTACACAAAGAGTTATTGTATCTCAAGGAAAAATACTTAATGAAGGACTTAGAAATATATACTACTCCACCACTGATATATAAAATGTTTGGTAAATATAGATATAACATAGTTCTCAAATGAGATAATTTAAGAAACTTTATGGATATTGTTTACACAAAATTAAATTTAGCATCCAAATGATTCAAAATAGATCGAATGGCAGATACGATAGTTTAGATATAATATGTAACAATAAAACAATCTGTCAAATGTAAAATAAAAACGCATTGCTTAATTTTGGCAAATTAGGCTAAATTAGATATAATCAAATAGCAATAATTTTACACAATCATTAGCTAAATGCCCACAGAAATCCGCAATGTAGTATATGACATAAATTTCAAATCCACAATACCTAATTGATGATTTGTAGATATACCCAAAAATACAAGCCCCAAGACTAGTCCAGTCAAGCTAGATATTAAAAAAACTAAAAAAAACATAACATGATTTTTTGATAAAATTCTAGGATTTATTTTTCCAAGTCTAAGCTCCAAAGATACAAAAGAAGAAGAAAAAGAAACAAAAACTATAAAACCAGAAAATGAAAAGATAAAGGACAAAGATCTAAGAGATCAGGTTAAATACCTATTAGAAACCCCTGATGATAAATACAGTGACAAACTACTAACAAGCAAATTAAGACAGTACATTTTGGACACAGAGAAAGAATATACAAAAATCATTAGTGACTACAAATCACATGTCAGTCCATCTTATCGAGAATTTACCGCGACACACTTCAATGTTTCATGACTTCTTGGTAAAACTTATTATGCACAAAGCTATCCATCCTACATAGATGCATTACGAACTAGAGACATTCTAGATTTCCACACCAAACGAGATGCAAGTTTTTTCATATATCCAGAAGACGATAGTGCAATACAATCTATGCTAAAAAATAGAGCCACACAACTAAAAGCCGAAGTAAGAGATTCCATAGAGAAATGAATAACATTGGATACAGAAATCGAACAACAATATCAAGATGTAGAAATGATAAGACAAAAATTAACTACACGTGAAGAAAGATATTTCGAAACATCTTTTTATATGAGCATATACGACGAAAAAGAAGAAAAACTAAAAGAAAACTGAAAAAAACTTGAACAAAAAATATCCTGATATTGAATTAGATTCAAAAACGCTATCCAAAGAATGGACGAATGATTCAATTCATGTTTGCCATTATGTACAGATGACTTATGAATAACTAGAAGTGCAGTCACATCATCATTAGCAGGAAGTTTTCCATTCATTTCAAATGACCTTATGGATAAAACTTGAATCCTCTACTGAGTAAACCTGCATACATGATGACTTGTAATCTTTGATAGATTCAGTCAGAAATTACCAAATATGAACAGTGTAATCCTAGCTACATCAGGTGCTTGAAAATCATTCACAGTCAAGCTAGAAGCCATGAGATATCTACTAAACTGAATAGATATAATTATTATAGATCCAGAAAATGAATATAAGGAGCTTTGCGAAAAAGTAGGTGGAACTTATATAAATATAGCAACAAACTCTCAACAATATCTCAACCCATTTGATATACCTCCAAGAATCGAAGATGTAGAATACGGCAAATGAGACCTATTGAGAAGCCATATAATGAGTCTAATCTGAATGATTAAAATATTAATATGAGAATGTACTCCCGAAGAAGAAGCAGTGCT
>JAYSML010000121.1:0-5001 GCA_043724745.1 bacterium | reverse complement strand
TCTTCTAGTTTGATATCTGCTTTTATTTTTTCTAGTTTGATAAGAGATTTTTCTATTTCTTCTATACTACCCTTTTTTTTTAATTCTTGAATTTTTACTTCCAATTCGTTCTTTATTTTATTTAGAGATTCTAATGATTGATTTGGTAGTGTGGTGGCACTAGATACAACTATACGAATAATCTTTCAATCTACGAATGCCATTCATTTATCCGTACTTATAGATATTTCATTTTTGAAATATATAAATCAGCTTATGGGTTCTTCGGGAATTATTTTTACAATACCTGGTTTCAAAGATGAGACAAGTGGGCTACTAGATGGAGTGATTGTAACTTCTCAATATTCTGTAGGCAAAATAATTTGTCTTACTTCTCATTCATATATTGTTTTCTCTGGTGTGGATATTTTTAATTTCATTTTTTTTTGCTTAGTTTGTAAAGTACTATAATTATATCTTGAATAGTTACTTTAGCAATAAATCTGGATGCTTATGGTTGTTTTAGATTGACATACTTCTTAAATGTTATGATGTTTGTCACTCGTTATTTTTATTTAGTGATCTTCTAATAAAGGCCGGTGTTTCTGTGTCTTCTGTTTGTTTCTCTTCTATTTTTTCAAAAACTGTTGTTAAATTAGATTGAACATAATCGTTCTCTTCTCTATTTGGTTCTGCTTTGATACCTCTAGTTATAAAATTTTCTGCTTCTTTTCTGATTGTTGGTCTTCCCAATAAATCTCTCTGGGGTTTTTTTAATATTTCTTCACTACTTTGTTCTTGGAATCAAGTTGCTATAATAGTTACTTTTACTTCATCTTCGTATGCTTCGTCGAATGTCATTCATCGGAAGAAATTTACATCAGGATCTATGATTTGTTCTACTATATCAGCAGCTTCTCTTACTTCAGCGGGAGTAAGATCATGTCCTCCAGATACGGCAAATATTATATTTTTAGCTCAATCTAGATTTGTTTCCAAAAGTGGATTCTCTATTGCTTTTCTAGCGGCTTCTACTGCTCTCTTCTCTCATGCTCAGTATCATATTCCAAGCAATGCATTTCATGAATTTGTCATAACTGCTTTTACATCAGCAAAATCTATATTGATATCTCCTGGTTTTATTATTAGATCTGATATTCATTGAACTCAAAGATATAAGATTTTATCTATCATAGTAAATGCTTGTTTGAAACTAGTCTTCTTATCAATTACATTGAAAATTTTGTCGTTAGGTATTGTTATTAGAGTATCTACTGCATCTTTCATCTTAGCTATTCATTCGTCTGCACTGGCTAATCTTCTTCTTCATTCAAAACTAAAAGGTTTTGTAATGATAGCTACAGTCAATATTCACATTGCTTTCGCTATACTGGCTATCACGGGAGCTGCTCATGTTCAGGTTCATCCTCACATTCCGCATGTGATGAAAACCATATCTGTGTCTTGTAACATGGCTTTGATATCTGTTTCACTTTCTTCTGCTGCCTTTCTTCATATTTCAGGATTAGCTCATGCTCATAATCCTTTAGTTAGATTTAATCATATATTTAATTTTTTTTGTGCAAAACTTTTTGCTAGATCTTGAGCATCTGTATTGATAGCAACAAAAGTTACTCATTCTAATCATTCGTTTATCATTCTATCTATAGCTTTGTTTCAACATCCACCTACTCATAGAACTTTGATTTTTGCACCAGGAATAAATTCAGGATTGATTTCTTGGATTACCATTTTTGTGTAGTTTTACAATTTAAAATTAATAGCCGTGTTTTATAAATTATGTTGGTGTTTTTGTTTAAAAAAGATCTTTGAAAAACTTTCATACTTTACCTACAATATCGAAGTTTATTTTGAAGCTATGTTTTCTTCATTCAACGTACTTGTTTGATCGTATATAAGATCATAGAACATTCATAAATTGTATATTTGATGATATGTCTCATAGGTTTAGTATGTTGTCCTTGCCATAGAATGTCGCTAATTTAAATGTTTCTTTTGCTAGAATATCTAAATTTGGCACTCTCGCTCCTCATCAAATTAAGATTATTCATCATGGGAGTCTTCAATCTTTATCTAACTCTTTTAGATGTCTGTTTATTTTTAAGAAGATTTCTTCATATCTTGCGTTTATAATGTCTGATAAGAATAATGTATCTATCTGACTTTCTTCTGGTATTTTTTCTTTATGAACTATAGCAGATCAATGTGTTTTTTTTATGCTTTCGGCCTCTTTGATATCAACTTGCATTCCTATAGAGATATCTTTGGTCACATCTTCTCATCAAATTGCTATTGTGTTGTATGCTAATGGATATCAATCTTCGTATACTACATAACTGGTTTGGTTTTTTCATATATCTATAAGGATTGTTCACAAGTCTTTGTGATCATAGTCCAGACAGATTTCAGTTGCAGATATTATGTTGGGTATAATATCGACTATATTTAGTCAGTTTTTTTCAAAGGCTTCTATAATTCAGTTATAAGTATTCTTTGGTAACATAAAGATATCAGCTATTAATTCTAGTTTTTTTCACTTAAGTCAAATAGGATCATTTTCTTTTTTATTCTCATCTATTACTCGACATACTGGTATGATTTTAATTGTTTCGTAATTGTTTCTAGTTGATATTTCTGATACAATTTTTGATAGGTGTTCCACGTCATCGGATTGTATTTCATCTGTCATTATTCTTTTTTGTTCGATAATTCTATGAACTATCATTTCTGGATGAGATATTCCAACGAAAACTTCATCTATAAAGTCTCATCATAGTTTTTTAACAAAAACTTCTAATATCTTATTTATGCTGTTGGCAAATACCTCTGCATCTAATATTTTTCATTTGCGTAATCATTGTGTTTGTTCTATTTGTTTTACAAGTACTTCGTCTTTTCATTCATCGTTACCAAATATAATTCATTTTATTGAATCATTTCATATATCAAAAACAGTCTTAACTTCTCTCATGATTACGCTTTATAAAAATAAAAAACTCAAAAGAATTGTTTGCCCTATGTGTGTAATAAACACAGGAGAAAAAACAATTTGTTTTGTTGTAAATATGATATCCTTTGGTTATCGGTAAAATTAATGTGAATATATCATAGATATCCTTTGGTTATCATATGTTGTTTTACTTGTTGTCGACCAGGAAAACTAATAAGACTATGTCTTAAATATTAGTATTATTTTTTTTATTTTTGTATGATTTGAAAATTATATATATCTTTTTTCTTATGTCTTGATGAAATTTTAGCATATTGTCATTTATGATTATTCACCGTCATTTTTCTTTCAGATTGTTTTTCTTATATATAACGATTGGCAGTCGAATTGATTTTATGATATTTTCGAATATTTTTCAGATATATCATCAGAAAGCGGTCTCTAGTATTCTTTTGATTTTAGTTTTTCATTTAAATATTTTTATTCCTATGTTTATGGAATAGGTTTTGGGAAAATTTGGCAAATATGAGGATATCCGATCATTATCATTATATATATTGTATTTTATCTCTTGGTAAAGCGGTACTAAGTGGGCCAGCCAGTAGGCAAGATATATATCGCTTTTGGGTAGAGAAATATTATATAGATTTGTATTGTTTCTGGTAGTATAGAAGCTTAAACAAAACTTTTTTCTCTTATTCTGTTTACTTCTTTTTATAAATAATATTGAGAAAAATATTCGACTAAAAAATCTTGCACGTCGTAGAGCTTTTTCTTTGGTTATTATAAAAATATCTATATCTGAATCTTTGTTTATTGCATTGAAAGATATTGAATTACATAAATATATATGTTCTACGAATGGTAATGACTTATAAAGCCATCAAAATTTATTTATGTAATTTAGGTAATCTTTGAGGATTTGACTTTTTTGGGTCCATGAAAATGTTTTTTCTGGTCTATTTAGTTCGTTAGTTATAGTAATTTTTTTTTCCAATAAAAAAAAATCTTTTTCTATAGGTATAGGATAATTCATTATTTTGTAAAACAATAGATTATTGTTATCTACAAGAATTTCTTTTATGTTTTCTTTTGTATTCATTTATCTTGATTTTAAAAGTATTATTGCGTCCATTCGTCGCAACTTCATCCACTTAAGCTTGTCTCTAAGCATGTACTCCTTTTAATATTTTGTGTGCCTACATCCACTTCATATATTCATATTTCTTTACATTTATTATATTGTATACTGTTATTCTTATATGGACATAATTTGAGAAATATTTTTTCATAAAAGCTATTTCTGTTATTTATATTGAAACTTTTAAATTCTGAATTTTCTTTCAATCATTTGGTTATTGTAATATTTGTTGCATTTCAGCTTAGTATCATATTGTACATACTGTTTTGACAATAATAATCTGGAGGCATATTTCATGTTAAATCGAGGCTCTTATATTTATAGAGCGTGTTATCATTTGGCCTTTTGTATTCTAGAATTATTGTATTGTTATTTGGATTTATATTTATGAAGTATTGTTCTGGAGATATTCTTTCTCATCAGGATAATATATTTTTACTGGTGAGTGCGTTATTCATAAAAGAAGATAGGTCTGCATATATATTATTGACGCATGCTTCTCAGTATAATATGTCTTTATTTTTTGGTTGAAAGCTATCGCGGAACATTGCTCATAAAATTCATACCAGTATTACAACTAATAACATTTCTATCATGGTATATCATGTTTTTTTTATTTTCATATATTGTTTTTTTATTAGATAATAATTAATTATTTAACAAGGGTCTTACTAAATATTTATAACTACTATCGTTTTTTTCTGAAATTATAAGAGGTTTCTGGTTATCTACTATACTAAATAGAACTTCGTTACCGGACATAATTCTTGTAAAATCAGTTATATATCTTCAGTTTATTCACAATACAACGTCCTGTCATTCTATTATAGCTGGTATTGATGTGCTTCAAACTCATTTATCTGTTTTTCATGAAGATATTATTATTTCAGTTTTGTTCGTTTCTATCTGT
>JAYSML010000120.1:0-2535 GCA_043724745.1 bacterium | reverse complement strand
TTAATAATCTAATAAAAATATATATGAATGATTAACAATACCTGAAACAATTTAAAATAAAAATATATTTAAATTTTCTACCTCCATTCCTTACTCATCTGCTTTTCTCTATACGCATTAGCAAATCTATGCGCCTCATTTCTCAGTTTCAGAAGAATCTTATCGGCCTGATCATAAATCATATCCTTACTCTTGATAATCATCTTGTCATCGAAATAATATATTTTTTCTCATACTGACTCATCTGACTTTTTTGATTTATTTCCTATCGAAGTTTTATTTCTAGCTTCTCATTTACCAAGCGAAACAAACAAAACCTTCTCGAAATATTTTTTAAATTCAGGTTTTTCTACTAATATTTTTTTCAAAATTCCCAATTGTCATTTTCATCCATCCAATACAAAAACATCAGGCAGAAATTCTGCATTCGAAAATCTCCTTCCAATGACCTCTTCCAACGACGCATAGTCATCTCATGATTTTTTTCATTTAACCTCACTTTCTATCTTATATCTACGATAATATTTCTTCTCTGGAATTCATCAGACGAAACAAGACAATCCTCCACTATTCCATCCACCAGACAGATGTGATATATCCAAACATTCGATATGATACGGAAATTTGCCCTTGAAATATCTTTCTTGTAAACTCTGCAAAAGTTCATTATTTAAGTTTTCATCCTCGAAACTTGTCGACAAAATATATGAATCAAAAAATCATTCTATCAAATTATCAAGCTCAGATTTTTCTTTGATTGTAAATTTTAATGTTTTATTTGAATAATAAGCAGTGATAGAATCCGACTTTTTAGCTATATTTTTCTTCTCCTTTCACGTCAAAAACTCAGCTTCGAAAGAGCTAATCAATGAATAGAAATCCTCATCATCCTGACTTTGTTTATGACGGAAAACATCCACTATTTTTCATTCCACGAAATTCAAAATCACATATACATTCCAGTTTCAGATTTTTTTAATCTTCAAAATATATCCACTGAAATTATTTGCCAAAACCACAGTTTGTTTTTCCGTGAAATCCTGTATCTGCACATATATATCTCTAAGTTTAGCCGACCATTCGAAGTTCTGTTTTTGTATAGAATCCTCTATCTGTTTCTTGATTTCCTTTTGTACTGACGAAATATTTCATTTGAAAAAATCCTGTATCAAATCTATAATCTTTTTATATTCCTCTTTTCATTTATTCAAATCCCAACCTTTCAACTCTGGCATTATTTCAGGGGCAACTCAATTCTTAGCCAACACACATCGTCATTTACACAATCCAAAATAATAATCTGAACAAACTTTTCCTTTTGCAAACATTGTATTCTTGCAGCCTCTATACATCAGAAACTGCCTCAGATATTGTAAGAAATTTTTTAGTCATGCATTATTATGTTTGGGTCAAATATAAATAGATCCATCCATAGTTTTTTTCCTAGTCAAAAAAACCAGCGGAAAGTCATGTTTAGTTATCTTGATATAGGCATAACTATTTGATCATTTTAGCATATTATTGTAGAATGGCTTATGTTTTTTTATCAAATTATCTTCCAGATATAGAGCTTCGCTCTCATTTTTTACTACGAAAAACTCTACATTATCAGCCTTTTCTAGCATTTCTTGTTTCCAAACCGAACCTGGAGTGAAGTACTGACTAACTCTTTTTTGCAGATTCTTTGCCTTTCATATATACAATACATTGCCGTGTAAATCTTTGAAAAAATACACTCAAGGCTGATCTGAAATATGATTAATAGACTCTATTTTCATTTGGAGATTATTCTAAAATATTAATTTTCCATACACCATCAAGTTTATCGCTCAAGATCCATGGATTTATCTTTCTTATCATATAATAAGAGTATCCATTTTCACTTGCCCACAAAGATAAATTTGGAATATCAGTCACTTCGATTTCCCTAGTCTTGATAGGGGGATATTTCTCTCAGAGAAGGTTTTTATCGAAATAGGAATATCTATGTTCCATTAGATATTTCATGGCTAATACTCTAAAAACATACCTCGAAGTCTCAGTATTTAACCATAAATTATAATAAGAATTTGTATTTTGTTCTGTCGTTTCTCTTTGAAGTCAGTTTTCTCACATATTATACGCAGCAGCCACCAAATTCCAATCACCAAATAACTTATATAAGTCTTTGAAATATAGTATTGCAGCCTGAGTTTCTTTTTTATAATCATATCTTTCGTCTAGTATATCAGATACAACTAATCCATATCTACTCGCAGTTCCAGGCATAAATTGCCACAAACCAACCGCGCCAGCAGAGCTACCAACAGCATCTCTTAGTGCACTTTCAGCCACTGCTATATATTTCAAATCATCTGGAAGTTTAGCCTTCTTTAGTTCCTTTTCTATATATGGCAAAAATTGAGATTCTCTTTTGTGAATCATCGCAAATTGTCATCCTTCTATTATGCTCGATGCTAATTCCCTATCAAATCTTTCCTGATTCACTTGATATTGACCATCGATTGGCATTGCTTCACCAGCGAAATTTAGTCA
>JAYSML010000119.1:0-4038 GCA_043724745.1 bacterium | reverse complement strand
GACCATATAGAATAGTGATCGTTTATCCTCCTTTGTCTGATTGACTGGAGATGACTATAGTTAAGCCTATAAAAAAATTGGCTATGGAAGATTATAATCTTTGAGCCGATGTTTCTGATTTATTGAAAAACGCTAAATGAATATTGGTTTCTGGAGCCCCATGAAGTGGAAAGACAACCTTTGCTCAGGCTCTGATAGAGGTATATCAAAAAGAGAATGCCATAATTAAGACTATTGAATCTCCTCGTGATTTACAGCTTTCTGATGAAATTGTTCAATATAGTTTCACATATGGTAGTCATGATGAGGTAAGAGATATTTTACTTCTTTCTAGGCCAGATTATACTGTTTATGATGAAGTAAGGAATAAATCTGATTTCGAATTATATAAGGATCTTAGATTGACTTGAATTGGATTGGTATGAGTAATCCATGCTACAAGGCCGGTTGATAGTATACAAAGATTTTTGTGAACTATAGAAATGTGAATTATCCCACAAGTGATAGATACCGTAATATATATAGAAAAATGATTAGTAAAAGAAATACTACAACTTAACCTGACAGTAAAGGTTCCAGATGGAATGTTTTCTGATGATTTAGCTAGACCAGTGGTTGTGATTACTAGCTTTTTGACAAAAAGGGTCGAGTATGAAATATATACATTCGGAGAACAAATAGTTGTAATGCCTGTTTTGGAATCAGCAAGTGATGGAAAGGCAACTCCAAAATCCATGATGTCTGAATACGCAAAACAGAGTATAGATCAAAAATTATGAAATGTACTTCCTTGTGATTTCTTATCTAAGATCAAATGATCTAGCTTGGAATTATTTATAGCTGAATATTATAAGTGACGTATAATAGGTAAATGATGAGCTGCTATATCCGAATTAGAAAAAGCCATTTGACTATCGATAAAGGTAAAAACTTTTGATGAATTGCCAATTTTGGATGTGAAAACAAGTATGTCTGTCGTTGGAAAAGCTAACTTAGAAATAGTGTTTCCTGAGGATTATGCGGAAAAAGAAGTTTGACTTTTGATTTGAAATGAAATTATATCAAAATGATATACGGATTCTAACGCTGTTTTTGTTTTGAAAGATAAGGCTCTGGCAAAACTTGTTTCTAAGAAGTGATTTGTTTTGATAGATTTACAAAATTTATAATTTAACATAGATATAAAATGTGAAATTTTCATTATGCGAAAATCGTAGCTTCAGTATGACCTACATTGGCGAAAGAAACAGTTCTTTCCAAAATAATCAATATGGTAGATGTTTTCAAAATAAGCCTATCAGGCTGATTTGACGATAATAATAAAAAATATATAGATACTATCATGAAATTGGATAATAGTAAAACGATTATGTTGGAAACAAAATGAAACGATATTAGAGTAAAAAACGTTATGGATTTAACAATAAGGGAAAAATCTACTGTGACTTTGGATTATTCTGAGTATGCTCAAGAACAAGATAAGAAAATATTTATAGATGCACCATTTCTTCCAACTTTGCCGGTTGGTCAGATTATAAAATTTCAACAAAGCAATATTATATTGAAAATAAAAGCTAAGAAAGACCAGGATGTATTGTGTGAGGTTGTGAAATGATGAAAGCTTTTGCAGTTTGATAGGGTATTGTTCGAAAAATACGATTTAAACCTACAGGGACTTTCTGACAAAGATAAGAAGGACATAGAACGATGATTGGAATATTGAGTACATGTAATGTCTTGTTCTTTGGTTTATTCTAGAAAGGAGATTTTGGATATGAAATCATTTCTGACATTAAAAAATGTTGAGAAGATGAAAGTATTTGCTAAAATAGAGACTAAAGAGGCTGTAGATAATTTCGATGAAATATTAGATGTTTCAGATGGTATAATATTATGTGTTGATTGTATTTCTGAATTTTTGACAAAGAAAAAAACAAGCATTGAACAATTAATTAAAAAAGCAAAATCTGTTTGAAAGCCTATTATTATGACGTTTTCTTTAAGTTTCGTAAAGAATAAATGTAAACTTATAAATGAAGAACAAATTCAGAATTTTTCTTATTTTTGAGTAGATGCCTATATGTTGGATACGATTTTACAAGAAGATGAGGCGCTTGATATAATAACTGACTTATCTGATACCATAGATAAATATGAACTTAAGTTTAAAATCCATGAAGTGAAGCCTTTTTATAAGGATGATGATTTTATGATTAGAGATTATATTCTTTTCAATGCTTATAGGATAATGGAAGAGGTTTGAGTAAAGGCAGTAGTTTCGTATACAGAAAATGGCTATGCAACAGCTAGACTTTCATCGCTAAACCCCAAGGTTCCAGTGATTGCTTTTACAAAATCTGATGAAACTTATAGATATTTGAATATGTTACGAGGAGTGAAATGATATAAGATTTCACAGACTTTCAACTATGAGAACCTGAAAAGAGTTGGAAAGGAAATGATTAGAATAATATTTAAATGAAACATATCTTTGGATGATAAGATTATAATAGTGCAGGCTAATGAAATTGTTAAAAATGAAAAAACAAATATGATAAATGGAGTTGAGCTTTATAAATTTAAAAATATCTAAACCAGTTTAAACTAAAAATGTTAGTATGGCGACGAGAGTCGCTTTTTTTATAAAAGAAAAAAAATAACTAATTATATAGCTATTTTTATATTTCCTTGAAGTTAATTTTATTTAATGGTGGGGTGGCCGGGGATCGAACCCGGGACCACTAGCTTAAAAGGCTATTGCTCTACCGACTGAGCTACCACCCCATGTATTACGCTTAATTTCAAAATAAGCGCAATGGTTTATTCTATATAAATCATCTCATTTTTTTGTATGTTTTGGAGTTTATCTTAACTTTTACAGTAGTTCAGTCTTCAAGCTTTACTCTTTTATTTAGAAGGTTAGTCTTGAATGTTCTTTTTGTAGCTCTCATAGAATGAGACCTATTGTTTCATGAAGCTGTTCATTTTCATGTGAAATAACATATTCTAGCCATTTTTTGGATTAATATATACTAAATATAGTTTATTTTTTTGCTGGTTCTGCTTTTGTTTCAGTTGTAGTAGTTGCCGCTGCTGTTGGAGTAGCAGGTGCTTCTTCAACCTCTTCATTTAGAGATACAACTGTTATTATTGGTTGTTCTAGATCATCAAGTATTTTTACATTCTTTGATACTTTAATATCTTTTACAAATATAGTATCCGAAGTAGTTGCTATCTTGGAGATATCTATTTTGATATCATGAGGTAAATCTTGAGGGAAGGCTTCAACTTCTATGAAATCCTTTACCATTTGTATTTTTCATTCTCATAACTTTTCTATAGGAGATTCTCAAATAAGTACGATAGGAACTTCTGTTTTTACTTTTTCATCCTTCTTTACTGCCAAAAAATCTACATGCAAAACTACATCTGTTACGGGATCTAGTTGGATATCCTGTATAAGAACCAATTCATCTATTCATTCTCCATTTAGTGTGATAGGAGTAGAGTATCCAGCTTCTTTGTATTTTTTGATGAATTCGTTTTTCAAACAACTTATTTGGATATTAGCTTTCAGATGTTTTCCATACACAATAGCAGGTACATTTCATCCTTTTCTCAATAACTTGTTTTGTTGTTTTGTGATTTCTTTACGAATATTTACCTTTAGTTCCATTCTTAATATATAGTTTTTAAAACAGATACTCATTTTCTATATCTATTGTTTTTTTGATAGATCTGAATCTCTTTTTTCTGCTGTAATTTTACTTTTCATTCTTGCAGATTTTCAAACTTTTTCTCTTATGTAGTATAGTTTTGACTTTCTAATTTTGTATTCATCCAAAAGCAAAATCTTTTCGAATCTATTGAAAGATAGTGGATATATTTTTTCTACATCTATTCATGAAACATGTCCTCTAACAGTAAAGGTTCAATCAATATTATTTGGTTTTTGTACCTTTATTACCAAACATTTGAATTTCCATATTCTATTGTTATCTCCATCTCATACTTTTTCATGTATTTCTAACATCATAC
>JAYSML010000118.1:0-9236 GCA_043724745.1 bacterium | reverse complement strand
TACAAATTCTCGATCTTTCCGGAGTTCGTCTGGAAAATCTGTTTTATATGTTAGTGTATGAAAACAAATATAACTATCTTTAAGTCTTTCTCTAATGTCTCATTTTCAAGTGCATAATGATTTAATCGTGATGTATAGTTTTTCATATGTATATGAATAATTTTGTGCCATTATTTTAAAAAACTCAAATAAATCATATAAACAGCTTCACTAGGACTTACTTTTTAGTATTGCCCTAAAAAGTAAGCAAAAAGGTCTAGTCAAAACCATCCGCCATTTGGTTTTGACCTGTCTTGCTATCAGAATAATCTTTCCAGCAAAACAATACGTTTTGGATTGATGTTTTAAGTTACTTAATTTTTTTATACTTCCTAAAGATTTCTGAGATATTGAAACAAAACTCACATAGGAGATATAACTGATGCATAGAGATATATTCAAATATTGATTTTCATTCTTTTAATTTTTCTATGTCCAATTCTATCTTGATTTGATAGTCAGGGTTTCATTTTCGTTCTGTGAAGTAAGTACTATATTTCATATCGAAATTTAGTTTGGTATTTTTCTTAAATTCCAAGAAAGATTTTTGTTTCTCGAAGTCTTCATTTTTTATATTTGCATTGGCAGTGGTTGAATGAGATAGGATATTCCTAGTCAGTCTAAGAATTTGATCGAAGTCGAAAAATTCCTTTTGTAATCTCTCTGAAACGAATTCCAAAAAAGATTCGTTATTTTCCATAGTTTCTCTGGTTGTGCTTAGAATTCACTTGATTGAGCTCATTTCTAGCAGATAGCCGAAAACATTTTTCTGGTCTGGATTTGCGTGTATTTCGTGAAGGATATTTTTTACGTATTTTGTATTGATATCGAAATTTGAATTTGCTCAGGTTTTGATTCTTACTTTTTTCATATCTTCAGAGAAATCTTTACGTTTCAGTGTGTCTTCTAGATATTTTCCTACCAAGAGAAATTTGTAGTAGGATTGGATTAGGATGATGTTTTCACGAAGTATATTCATGGGTGAAATTTGGTGAATAAAAATTATTTAATTTGGATCTGGATTTGCATAGATTTGGTTGTATTGTTTGTATCTATTCACATTTGATAAAAGAGTCCATTTGCAAATGGTGTTTGAAATTTTTCTTTGTAATATAATTCTCATGATACGTCCTGTATTTCTATGTTTGGAGGAAAATAAACTGTAGATTTTGTTTCTCGTCGTTTCTTGACCATGCCATATATTGGTTCTTCATAGAATCATGGTTGGATTGCGAGAATTGCTTTTTCTCTTTCGGTTATTGTAATTCAGTATTTTTTTTCTAATCCTTGTATATATTTGGTATAATATTCTGGTACGTTTAGTGTATAGAAAACTGATATATTGTAGATTCATGTCGATAGCTTGGAAATATCTACGATATCTTTTGTTTGATCTATGAGGGTTTCTCAGACTTGATTTTTTATTTGGATATTTTTGATGACGAAATTATCGACCTTATTGAATGAAACATTTGTATCTCGGAAATAAGCTTTTTTCTCGGAGAATGTATTTATTAGGTTATTGTCTTTTAGAATGTTCTGAAATTTATCTGAAGTATTGGATATATAAATATTTAGAAACTGATTATCTTTTATATCAGCAAATTTATTTATTGTGTTTTTGAAAATATCGAATTTGTTTTTCTCGAAGAAATCCTTGGTCTCCTTGATGTAAATTTCCTTCTTGTTGCTACGATAATCCTTTCTGATAAGATCTATGGATGCGTTTACAAACTGTCGCTCTCGTATCTTTTTTGTGATACTTGGCATGATTTGTTCTATTAAATCAGATCTTAGAAAAATTACTCATTTTATATCTTGATTTATAAGCTTTTCGTAGAGAGTTGGATCGACTGTTTTTTGTAATTTCCATAACTTATAATTTTGATTGAACATCATCTCGTATAGGTTTTTGATATTTGCTCAATCTATATCTGTAAATCAGAATTTATTGGCTGCTATAAATCAGATCTTGCGATCGGGCAAGAATGACGAGGTTCGTGCTGGTGCGATGATACGTGTATTGTAGGCTACAAAATCGGGGTAGTATGAATCTATGATTTCTAGATTGGTGATATGTCATCATTTGATGGATATAAATGCAAATGAGCCGAAGAATCATCAATTGGGTCTTTTTTCGTTTGTATTTTGTAGTATTACTAGGTAATTGTAGGCTTTTTCTTTACCCAATAAATTAAATAATTCTGACTTGGATCATCGTAGGTCTGATAATAGATCTATCAGCTGTGAGTAGTTTGAAAATCAGAGTTTTTTTAGATAGGATTTGTTATCTTTTATGTAATTTCGACAGAAATCGATTTCCTTCTCCTTTGTTAGGAATATATTTTCTCATGCGGCATATCATTTACTGATCTTATCCAATGTGATGATAAATCTAGATAGATCTTTGTCGAATGCTCGGAAGTAAAATCAGATTTCTGTTAGGTCTTCTTTGAAAACATCTATTTTTTCTTTTTCGAATAATATTTCAGTGACTTTGGAATAGAAAGAAAATATGGAAAAAAACAAGAATAGAACTACTAAAAAGCTGATATTAATATTTTTGAAAAACTTATTTCGGAAACTTTTATCTGTATTTTTACTTATAGCAAAATGGCTCATTACTCGATGCTGTATTAAATATTTTTATTAATATATAAATTTCCATATGGCAAGCAAGTAGAATTAGATTAAGGATTTTTTGACAGAAAAATAAATATAAATATAATTGAATGAATTAGATTTTTTTGGCTTTAAAAATAGAAAATTGACTATGGTAGAAAAGGATATAATAAACGAAAACTGACTTGTCCACGTGGTACACAAAAAGGTTTTTAATATACCTATCGTTGTGAAGATAGTGTCATTTTCATTTTTTCTTTTTATGCTTGGACGAGGATTGGGAGCGGATACATATTTTTCTATATATATTAAATCTATAGTTGATAATCTATTCTTAGTATCTGTGATATGAGCAGGACTGGCATTTATTAAGATGCTTTTTTCTCTACCGATTGGCAAATTAGATGATCATACGAATCTTAAATCTATGATTTTTTTCTGAAAATTTCTTTATATGATAGCTTGAATATTCTATTTCCTAGCATGAATGTTAAATTCAGTTTATCTTTTGGTTGCGGCAGTAGTTTTCAATGGATTGGCTATGCCGGCAGTATTAAATACATATCAAACTTATATACGTTTGTACGTACAAAATGGAAATAGGCGTAAATGATTCTGATTGTATTTTTCTAGTGCAAACTTGGCTCTTGTTATCTGAGCTTTGGTAGCATCTCTTTTTATAGAAAAAATTCAGCTTCCTTATGTTTATCTTTTTATAGTTTTGTTTGCTGCTATATCTTTGTTTACGGATAATGTGTTACCAAAACTAAATAGACAAAAGATTAGTGAAATAGTTTGAAAAGAATCCTTTCTACATCAATTTTTTCGTGAGGTGTTTTCATTTTCGAACTTCAAAGAAATATTCTTTTCTATGAGAGAACTTCCGATAAAGGTGTATAAATCTCTATCATTTGAATTTATATTTAATGTGATTGGTTATATATGATATATTTTTATACCGATTATTTCTATTAAAGAAAATCTGTGACTAGCCCAGATAGCAATACTGTTCGCTGTGATGCGTTTACCGTATTTGATAAACCTATTTTCATTAGACTTTCTAGATAATTACGATAAGAAAAAAATAATATTCTTTGTGCTGATGTTTATGTCTTTTATGTATTTGATATTGTGATCTTGTGCTAATGTGTTTGTGGATATATTGATTGTTTGTTTCTTTATAGCTTTGTGATTGGCGGTGATTAGACCTATAATTTCTGGTTTAATATCTGAACATGTTATAAAAAAAGAAACCTGAACGATTACATGAGTTGCTGAATTTATAGGTAGATTATGAGAAGTTTTATGAGCTTTATGATTTGGTGTTTTGTCCAGTTGTATTTGACTTGGAAAATCTTTTGTGATTGTGGGTGTTTGTCTTTTGATATTTAGTTCAATTTGACTTTTAAAGAGGATTTTCAGTAGAAATTAAATTACTCTAAATCAAAACTTCAATATCATTCGTATCAAAAATATTTTTCTGATTTTGGTTCTATACTTTTTCATGTATCATTTATTTTAATTATTTTTCACTTGTTGTGTAGAGTTAGATCTATGTCTAGATATTTAGCGCCTGTTTTTATAATGCCTAATCAGATTCAAAAGTTCTTATCTCATTTTTTGGTCCGGTTTTCTATTCCTTTTTCTTCGTTAAATATTTTTAAAATTTGTTCTTCATCTAACGCTAGTCATTGTCATTGGTCAATAATTGTAAATTTTATTAATATTTTTTTCCCCTTTTCGTTTCTTGAAATGTCCAAAGATATGTCGGCATTGCTATCACTATGATCTGCAGAGTTTTTGATTACTTCTTTTAGTATGGTCATAAAAACATTTCGTCTTGCAAAGGTTTCTTTATACAAAATATTTATAAGCTCATCTGTTATATTTTCTACTTCTTCTCTTCTTTGATTGTAATCTAATCATATAAATTTTAATTTTCGTGAAAAGCTTTCTCAGTTTTCATTAATTATATCAAAAAGTTCATTATTACTGATTTGTGGTTTTTCATCTGCATTTTCTTTTTCTCCAATAACTTCTAACATTGTTACTATTCATATAAAATTTCTCGACCAGAAAGGTCTTTGTCTGTCAGTATATGAGTTCAAGGTGTGTTGCAAGTTGCCTTTTCTACAGAATTTCCAGATTTATCTATGATGTCGAGTATTTTTAATGTTCCAATTGTATCAGCTGAAATGTATTTGATTTCCATATTTGGAGTTATTACTTCTTTTGGATCTATTTGGAAATATTTTTTTCAATTTTTTTCTATGAAATTATCTGTAAATACTCAGAAATAGTTACGATTAAATAGTGGTCAGGCTGAGTCTAAAGTTGTGGATGTTTTGATCTCTCATTCGGGATAATCTTGTAATTTATTGAACAAAAATCCATCTCGATACTCTCTATGAGGAATAACGTTTACTAGATTTTTTATTTCAGGATTAATTTCTTTTCAAGCTAAAATTTGATCTCTGACATGTTTGTATGCTTTGACTACAGATCAAACATAAAATTCTGATTTAGATCTTCATTCGATTTTCAGTGCATCTACGTATGGTAAAACTTCCTCCAATCTATTTATGACACATAGGTCTTTGGACGATAATATGTGTGAACCATTTTCATCTCATTGGAGTTGTAATAATTTTCATGGTCTGCGTTCTTCTTCGAGTCGAACTTTGTATTTAAATCTACAAGCATGTGAGCATTCTCCTTTATTTGCCTGTCTGCCAGACATATAGTCTCATAACAAACATCTACCAGAATACGACATACACATTGCTCAGTGAACAAAAATTTCTAGTTCCATTTCGGGTATTTTTTCTTTTATTTCTTTGATTTCGTCTATGTGAAGTTCTCTAGCTAGCACTACTCTTTTTACTCATAAATCATATCGAAATTTGATGGATTCATAATTTAGGGTTGAGGTTTGGGTACTGAGATGTAGAGGAGTATTTGGTAAATATCTTTTTATAATATTAAATGTTCAGGGATCAGAGAAAATTATTGCATCTGGATTTACATCTGAGATTCTTTCTACGACTGATTCGAATATTTTTATATCCGTATTTCTAGGAAAGATATTCATTGTAAGTAGTGCTTTGCTTCAATTTCATCTAACTGCATCAACAGTTTTTTGTAATTCATCAAAACTTGAGATTTTGTTTTGTCTCATTCTGAGTGATGTGAAAGGCACTCAAACATAAACCTCATCGGCTCAATATTTACTAGCAACTACAGCTTTATTGTAAGATCAGCCAGGAGCAACTATTTTTGGTTTATTTGTCATTGATCGTATTTATCTAAATATATTTGATTTGCTTAAAGAAAGATAATGATTCCTTATGTTTTTTCAAAGAAAAAATCTGACTTGAAAAATGTTTTTGTCAGATTAATTTTTTATATTGATTCATTGTTGTGTTATTCTACGATATTATTTAATAGGTTTTTCAGATCTATCATATCTTGATTTGAAAGTCAATTTGTATTTGTTGGAGTTGCTTTAGCTGTTTTACTGGTTTTGAATTTAGCCACCGTTTTTGATCAGGTATTTATTTTGGTTCAAGTACTTATTTTGTTTCAAGTACTTATATTTCATGTAAGATTTTCATTTTTTCATGTTAATGAAATCAGAGTACCAGATTGTAATATTTTTTCATAAGCTAGATCTCAAGATGTATTGATTCAGGAGCGAACTAGGTTTCCTGTGTTTAAATTTCAGGTTTGTGAAACTATCGCTTGATTTTTCTCTCGAATCGAAGAGATTTTATTAATTAATTTATCAGCTCAAGAAGGATTGATTCAACGATATATTAAAAACAACAATGCTACAACTATTGCTATAAAAAAAGTTTTTCTTAACATTTATCGAGTTTTTGTAAATAAATATTTTAAGCATACTATATATATATTTGCAGTAAATTCAATGAATAATTCTCTTTTTTTGCTTTATTGTGCTTATTTGCTCTTGCCTAAAATAGCTTTTTTTGTAAGACTTTAATAACTTTTAGTTAAGTGTTTTGATGTACAAAAATATACTGAAGCAATCAATCTTGGATATGTCTGAAGATGTAAATATAATCAGAATTACTTTTTTGACTTCTTTTTTCCATTCTCTGATAGTATCGTTTTTGATTATACTTAATATCAATACCTTGTTGTCTAAAAATTTTGAAAATGGACTATATATATGAAAAATTTCTGAATTCTTTGTAAAGGCAATAAATACAAATCACGTGATAAATTATTTTATGGTAATTACATTGGTTTTGTTTCTTTTGTATTCTGTGATATATCCGGTTGGACAATCTGCTATTATACATTATCTAAATGATAGATCGATTTCTATCAAGGAAGCTCTTAGAAGATGAAAAGAAGATTTTTTTTCTATGTTTGAATTTAGTGCCTTGTCTTTGATTTTTTCTCCTGTTGTGTTTGCTATTACTGCATTTAAGCTAGTAGTTATAAATTGATCTACAAGCAAAATGTTAATCTGAATTTTGATACTTCGATTTTTGGTTATGAATGTAGTAAATATACTTAAATCTTATACTAGATATTGTATTGTGATTGAGTGATTATCCCTTTATGAGGCATTGTCCTATAGTTTTAAGTTGAGTATAAAAAATTTGAAAAATACCAGTAGATATATGAGAAATCAAACTATTTTTCTAGCTTTGTTTTCTTTGAATTTCTTCTTGATTCTTTGAATTCCTATTTTGATGATATATCTATTTATAAACTTAAATATTATACATTTGGCATTTTTTAAATTTTTAGTTTATTTGATATTTCTTTTGATGATTTTGGTATGATCTTATATGAGCAGCATAGTTAGGGCTTTTTTTGCTTATTATCGGTATAAGATATATAGTGGGATTGATAAAAACATCTTGAAATAATTATGTATTAGTTTATCTAGAAATAGTTTTATCTGTTATGATGTTTATGGAATATTTAATTTTGATAATTTTGTTTATTGTATGAACAATATTCTGATCCTTTGGATCTGTAGTTCTTACAAGGTTCTCTGATAATATTTCTTGGGCTACATTTAGAGATTTTTTGTTTGGTCGTTCTAAATGTCCTAATTGTAATAATATCCTTAAGGCTAAGAATCTAATACCATTTTTCAGCTATATTTTACAAAAGTGAAAATGCGAATATTGTAGTCAAAAAATATCTGTTATGTATCCACTACTTGAATTATTGTCAGGTTTGTTTTTTGTTTTAACTTATTTTTTATGAATTCAGTTTTGACATTTAGGAACTATGGAAATTCTATTTCGGCTTGTTGTAAATCGATGATTTTTGCTTCTGATTTTTTGGGATTTTATGCATTATGAATTACATTTTGTTGTTCGGATTTTTTTATTATTTGTAGGTCTTTTTTCTCAATTTTTTGGATTTATGGGATCTTATAAGTGGGCATTTTTTGGATCTTTGATTTTCTGATGATTTTTTTATCTGATATATTTAGCATCCAATCGATATGTTAAATTGAAATATGATAAATCTGGATGATGATTTGGGATGTGAGATGTTTTTCTCGCTTTCTTAGTTTGAACCCTTGTTCCTTTTGTTTTTGTTTATAATGGATTATTTATAAATTTTTCTGATATTTTTGTATTTATATTTCTATTTGTGATGTCTAGTAGCGTAATTGGTTTGATCTATGGGGCGATATCATTTATGATGAAAAAATCAACAAAAAAAGAATTTATGACATTTAGGATACCATTTGTACCATCAATGATCTTTGCCTTCTGGATATTATTATTTTTCTGAAAAACTTTTTATACATTACTATTTTTCTAGATGAAATTGGTAGATACTGGTAGAAAATTTAATATTGGACTTAGGGCTATTGTTTTTTTGGCGATATGTTTCTTTACGTATAGTATGGCTATGTACTATATGCTTTCACAGCACAATATTTTGATGTCCTTATTATTTATTTTAGCTCTTTTTATTTTTGCTCATTTTGTATATTTACATTTTATGTGAGTAAAAAACAAACATCTGATTTTATTGTTACTTCTGCTTATATCTTTGAATCTATTGGTTTTTGGATATCAATGAACCTTTATGACTTTGTTTAATATAGTGTTTCATGCGTGAATTTTTATGATGATTTGGTATATAGACTGATCTTCTCGTAATGTTATATCTTTTGATTCTCGATCTTATTTTACGTCTAGTGGGTATATATTTACTGTTTTTGTAACTATAGCATCGAGTTTTGCCTTACTTGGACTTTATCAAAAATTTCCATTTACCTGTCAACAAATGTCTGATTTATCCAGCAAAATTATAGATGTTGCCGCCTCTCCTTTGAGCCTTTCTTTTAATAAGGCTAATGAAATGAAATGAAGAACCAAAGATTTTTTCTCTTTGAAAATGAAAGATATGTTTCTAAATTCAAAAGTTTTGGATGATTATAGACTTAAACAATCTAAAGTTACTTGAAGTCTTGTTGATAAAATATTAGCCTATAAACAAAAAATGATAGACCAGCCACTTAAGGATAACAATGATTTGAATATGTGAATTTGTGATTATTTGCTAGAGAG
>JAYSML010000117.1:0-7664 GCA_043724745.1 bacterium | reverse complement strand
TATCTCCAATTTTTTCAATCAAAGACTTCAAACCTACCTTACAATCCTGATTTACAAAATCTACCTTCTCTAGAAATTCAATAGATAGATTTACATATTTTTTAATTAACTTTTTTCCATATTCCAAAGCACCACTTTCAATGAAATTTTTCTGAAGTTTTTCCGTGTCATCACTTGTAAGTTCATCTCCAGATCACATACATTTGCTCAAAAATTCTTTTTGCTCCTCGCTTCCTCTCTCAAAAATAAAGTTGCTAAAGTATGTTTGCTGACCTTCTCTAATATCACTAAACATTGTCTTGGTCGTGTCTCCCAAAATTATATCGAAAAAATCATCTCTAAGCTGGAATGCTAATCATAAATTTTTTGCTAATTCAGCAATATTTTTTTTCTGACACTCACTTGCTCATGCCAAAATTGCTCATGTAAGCATTGGCCTTACAAAAGTATAAGAAGCAGTTTTATATATATTTTTTTTCTCTATTAGTTCAAACTTCGCTGGTCCAGAGGCCATCATATCTACATCTATCATTTGACCGAGAATCACTTCTTCTATCATCGCATGTACATTGTCTCTCGCTGGCATTAGAAAATCTTCTGAGAAGTCATGGTTTTTATATCGAAGCTCATAAACCCAAGCCAAAAGTAAATCTCCAACCAACATTGCCTGTCCCTCAGCTATATGTCATACCTTATCAGAATCTCAAAGTATTGAATTTATATAAGAATGCATCGTAAGTACATTATGTCTCTTTTGGGATTTATCGATAATATCGTCATGAATCAATGCCATGCTATGCAGCAGTTCAAAGATTATTCCAAATTTCAGTATTGCATCATCCTTATCTCATCCATATCATTTATATGTTAATCGTAGACAATAAGGCCTAATTCTTTTTCCTCCAGAAAATATAAAATCTGAAATATAATCTATAAACTGATTTATCTTTTCATCAGACAAAAGTTTTTTAGATTGGATTATTTTTTCATCCACATATTTTTTCAAGACAACATCAAATTTATCTTTAAAAGCATAGATATCCATTTCTCAAATAATTTTTTAAAATATTATAGCAAATTCTCACACCGAACTATCATTGGAAGTCGGTTTATTTACATTTATATGTATATCATAATCTCAAACCTTACCTACTCATTGTATAGTATAGAATCTATCAGATACCTCAGTCGGGAAGGCAAATTGATATTCCAAAAAAGGATAAATAGAACCATTTCTAGTCCTAAGTAAATCCAACAAAGAAAACTTAAAAATCAGTCATTTTACATTACCATCTTTGAACATAGCACCAAAAGCAATATCTTTTATTGTAGCAGCATCCTTTCATATAACGTTATGTTCGGTCTTTGTATATAATCATCATACCGGAGAATAGTTATTTAAACTTGTATCAAATCTTGCCACTCTATTATCGAATAAACTTTGTCTAATTGCATTATCGTAACTAAAGTCCACTGATGCAGGATTATAATTGTAATTTACAGACCAATTAGGAATTACAGAGAAACTATCCATATTGTAGTTTCAGTCCAAAGATCGATTTACTACAGCCTCATCAAATAGATGATTTCAATTCAAATCACACGAAGGGATGTTCCTATCATCACACAAAAGATTACCATCAACTCATCAACCACTAAATGCCAAAAAAACTTTTGGGGGCAACCTAAACGATCCACTTACATAATCACCAGAAAAATATTTCATACTACCTCAGCTATTATAGTACTGATCAGGATTACTTGTATTATCTACATCCAAAATAAAATTTTCTTTTTGGGTATAACTTATCATATTGTAGTTTGCGCTATCTACATCAGCCAGCATAAAGTCAACATTTCATCCTGACCTATTTGGTATATTTTTTGTCCTAGAAGATATATTCCATCGCATTCAGTTACTAGCATCATTTATTACCCCAAAATCCGAATTATTATCACTCTCTGGCGATCATCAAATTTTATTGCCATTTTCAAATCCACCAGTTCACTCAAATCATGGACTTTTATATCTTAGCACCAATGCTCATCTTTCCACAGATGAAATAGCAGCATAATATGCAGAATT
The DNA here is from genome assembly GCA_043724745.1 of bacterium. GTDB lineage: Bacteria > Patescibacteriota > Gracilibacteria > Absconditabacterales > Absconditicoccaceae > JAYSML01. The sequence goes on along the minus strand of JAYSML010000117.1, from coordinate 5,578 downwards.
ATATTGAGATATGTTTTTTAAATTTTCAAAAAACGGAAAAAACATCGAATACACACTTATCAATATTCAGAAGCTAACTGACAATAACACTACTCAAAAAGCCAAAAGCATTTAGTTTTTTCAAAATACAAAATTATTGTATATCTATATTTGGAGCTCCACAAATCGGACAATATTTATAACTAGAATTATATTTACCACTACACTGTTTGCATGAGGTTTTTATAGGTTCTCCACAATTTGCACAATGTTCATTTTCACTACAATTCATAGAATTGCAATTTAAACAGAAACTTACATCCGCCATTTCAGCTTCTCTCCGAAGCATTTTATCTTTTTTGTAATATATCGGTCTAATCACTAAATACAAAGGCAGTCAAAATATAGGAGTTAGAAAAGTAACAAAAATTACACTTATAAGCTGCAAAAACGAACTGTCTGTCCTAGCCGAAATATCTTTCAAAACCCATATTATACTTATGATCCAAGCAAAAACAAAAACCACCAATAAAATATTTATAATAATTCAGATATTTCCAAAACTAAATAGATAAGACAAATCTCGTGTTGATTTGTTTAATACCACTCAGACCCCAGTTCACATAAAGTACTTTTTATAATATAAAATTTATTTGATTATTTTCTTGAACACTTGTAAAGAATCGTCGTATTTTTTCAAGACCTTAAGTAAATACATAATCTTGGATGGGGAAATAGGCTCAGTCTCTATTGTTAGCATACTTGTTCAGTCTAGATTATTATTAAGCGATATTTGTAATATTTTAACCAATAATTCTGATAAAGAAGACATTACAGAAACAAAAGTTTTTTGACCATTTGTTATTTTCATATCCAATACCAAATTATAATCATTAGTTTCCTGTCCATCCCAATGTGCCTCCAATAATTTATCGAAAGAGATTGTTTTCAATGCCTTACAAAACACGCTATGAATTTTTATTCAATCCTTACCTGTTTTAGCTATTATTTTCTCAGGAGATGCTGGGTGACATTCATTACATAGAGAGTAATTTATAAGTTTGTCTCCATCCACCAATACATTACCAGAAATTTTTTGTATAACCTTTTTCTTTTTCTGATTCAATAAAGATGAAGCATGATAGTCTTTCCATTCTTTGGGATACACAGATTTAATTAGTTGTTTATATGTTTCCTTTTTATCCAAAATCGAAATTAATTTTCTCTCCAAGTCCTCCTGCGGCAAAGATCAATGTATTTTATCAAGTTCAGAATGAAATATAGGCAATCTCATATCTTTTAGATTTCAATTTAATTCCTCTATTGCCTTTTTTATAAGTTCATCTCTCTGTTGATTTTTTATAAATTTCAATAAATTATTTTTTGCTCCAGATGTGTGTAGAAATTCCAATCGATGTTTATTTGCAGAATATTTATTTTTAAAAATATTAATCTGAATCACATCTCCAGTTTTCAACTTATAACTGATAGGTTTAATTTGACCATTTACGATAGCGTTTTTGAAGCTAAGTCCAATATTGGAATGTATCGCAAAAGCAAAATCCAAAACAGTGCTTCATATAGGAAGCTCTATTACATCTCATTTCGGAGTATATAGGAAAATACGTTTATCCAAAACCTCTATATTCAATTCCTTTTTAAATTCTTCTCTATCCTCTAGATTTTTATATGTCTCCACCAAATTTTGAAGCCTTTTTACCCATTGTGCCTGTTGTTCTGATATAGAAGCATTTCATTCACTATAAGCAAAATGTGCTGCTACTCCATAATCAGCAACCTCATCCATATCATAAGTCCTTATCTGTATCTCTACAGGGAAACGAAACATTCCAAGAACAGTTGTATGTATACTCTGATAACCATTTAACTTTTGGACAGCTATATAATCCTTAATTTTTTTAATAAGAGGCGTATAGTATTTATGTATAATACCAAGCGTCATATAACAGTCGCTTATAGTTTTTGTTACTATTCTAAACGCCAATAAATCCATCACATTAGACAGATCCTCAGAATGATATCTTTTTTCTAATTTTTCAAAAACTCTATACGGACTTTTTACCCTACCTTTTACGATAAAATCTCAGATATCTTCTTTATTTAGCATATTTGTTATAAGCTTTATTCATCTATCTGTATATTTTTCTCCCTCTCAAAAATATTTTTTCAAATAGGTAAATATCCTATTGAAGTCGTCAGGATTCAAAAATTTAAAAGCAGCATTTTCTAAATAAAGCTGATAATGATACAATCATAATCTCTTTGCTATCGGAACAAAAACCTTCATTGTTTCATTCGCTATTTTCTCAATTTTATTTGGATTTGGATGATATTGCAATGTTTGCATATTATGTATACGATCTGCCAATTTTACGAAAATCACCCTCAAATCCTTTGCCATAGCAAGGAATGTTTTTTTCAATGTCTCCAAATGTCTATCTTCTCATGTATATTTAATTTTTGCTACCTTGACCAGTCATATACACAAGCTCAATACTTCTCATCCAAATTGACCTCAAACCTCTTGTTCTGAGATATTACAATCTTCTATCACATCGTGCAAAAGCGCGGCTTGTATTGTCGGTAAATCTGGCTTTATTTCCATTAGAAATTCCGTCACTCTAAGTGGATGCACTACATAAGGTTCACCAGATAATCTAAATTGTCATTCATGAGCTTTAATTGCAAATTGAGCCGTTCTTCTAATTTCAGATATAGATTTCTCATCCATATATCTACTAGAATCAGCAATTATTTTATCCAATATAATATCAAAATTATTACTCAAAAAAGGCTTATAGTCAAAAAATCTTCATAGTTGTTTTACATCCATATATTTTATATTTATACAATTTTAAACTGCGAATAAATACTAATCAATTAAAACGTTTTTTCAATCGTAAATAAAATTGAAAAATATCAAATTGAAAGTCAGATTGAAATCTTTAATATACTTTCGTTTAAAATAAAAAATATTTCATGCAAAAATTCCAAAAATTTACATTTGAAAATCAGAGCTTCGATACTGAAAATCTTATAGCAAGTTTTTCCTATAGCTTCGACGAAAAAATATTTTTTACAGAAACAATAGATTTTAAATCTCAATGACTAAAAACAATAAATAACATTGATCCAAAAATAATTTCAAATCTGCTTTTTCATGCCTCAATTGCATTAGGAATTAGTTATTACAAACTTTATCCAACAGAAGAAGTGATAATCAAAAACTGATATTTAAGTCCTAGTCAGATTAAATTTTGGAAGAAATTTTATATCAATTGACTATGAGAATATTTTTTCAGAAACAATCTTTCTCCAAATAAAGTTTTGAAATTTATAAATACCCGCAAGGCCAATAAAATAAAAAAATACACAGTAAAATCGACCACAGCCAGCGTTTGAATTTGATGATGAAAAGACAGTTTAGTAAGTATAGAAATGATTAAAAAATCTAAAACAAAATTCATCACATCTACATTTGGTAAAAACTATCTAATTCATAATATTGTCGGACAAAAAATATGAAAACCCAGGCTTGTAATGAATAGATATATGGACCCAAAACTTTTTGAAATGAACAAAGAATGATACTACAATGGCCATGTACCTATCTCTGGAATCATCGCTTTTGTACTAAGTATTTCTTCATATCTCTACGATCATAGATACCTAGTCATGTCCAACGAAAAAAGTGCAGACTTCGAAAACACAATCCTAGACTGAATAAAAATCAATCACCAATATAGCAAAAGTTTCGAATTCGAATCAGATTTTTGAAATTATGTAAAAAAATATATTTCTACAAATCGACATTATTTCAGTCTTCTCAGATGAATGTACGAAATCCAAATCGCTAAACTTTTTTCTAAACAAAAAAAATATTTCGACACATTTAGTAGCTGCAATACAAATTTCAAAATTCTGGAAGATAAAAATAATGCATGAAAAAAAATAAAATCACTATCTACATCCGAAAGACGATGTAATCATTGTCCAAAATGTGCATTTGTATACAGCATCACTAGACCATTTATATCCAGTAGCGAAACTTTGAAAATTTTCTGAGAAGAGCTTTATGACAGAGAAGATTTGAAATCTCTTTTCTCCGAACTCCTATGAATCAGCGGAATCAAACCTTTCGAGTGTGTATGAACAAACGAAGAAGTAATATTAGCTATGTATCTACAATACAAGAAATTAAAAAAATCCTGAAGTAAAATTCCATTCATCTTGAAATTATTTGAAGAAAAAGTTTTGTCAAATATGACAGAAAAAGATTTCGTTAAATTAGAAAAAAAACTTTTCAAAATATATCCAAGCAAAAACATCCCAAAGAAATTTCTAAAGTTTTTGAAGTAACTTTTTTTATAATTAAAGAACAGTTTACTTGTTATTCCAATAATATGAATCTCAAAGAAACAATAATAACCACAGAAAAAGAAAGTACATATAAACTAAAAAGTCTTCTCGAACAATACAAAGACAAACTTGTGGTCGTTGTTGCCACTACATGTTCTGGTAAAACAACATTCTTAAAATCTATCAAGAATGCTCATGATATGGACAATTTAATGTTCTGAACTTCTAATTCACCATCACTTTTAAGCAAAGAAGAAAAAGATTATGTTTGTCAAAAAATCCGAACTCAAGAAATTGGTAGAACTATGACAAAACGAACAAAAGAAAGAATTAAAGTCGAAAAAGGGAAACCGTTGTTTTGAACAGTAGTTCTTGATAGTGATATTATTATAAATTTGAAGATTGAAGACGAACTGCTAAAAGAAAGGACAGAAAAAAGAAATGTAGATTTTAAAAATGCTAAAAATATGCAAAAAAGTATAGAAAATGAACTTAAAGAAAGTGATGCAGAAGTAATTGAATTTGTAATCACAAAAGAAAAATAATTATATATTCTTAACCATATAGGTCCCTTCCAATTCATATCAAATCTTCTCATAATACTGTCTCACTCCTACTCCAGAAATTACAGACAATCTTCCATAACCGTTATCTTTTGAAATATTTTCAGCTATTTCCATCAATTGTTTTCAGAATCATTTATGTTGTACCTTTTCCATATTTTCTCATTCTGATTTTTTTATTGTCTCTACATTTCCATATACATGCAGTTCTCTAATCATCGCTGTGTCTTTGCCAAGTCATTCACATTTAACTACTTGATCTTGATTTGGCAAAAGTAACCTAGTAAATCCATATAAATATCCTAGTCCATCTTCGAAAGAAATAAACATCTCCACTCACATAGATGATTTATAAATTCTAATTACTAGATTCACTCTTTCTTCAGAATTAAATTTTTCAGTTTCAAGTTTATTCCTTATTTCCCTACTTCTTGTATCTAGACAAACAAAATTTCTAATAGAATCTAAATCTGGCTGACTTCATATTATGAAAGTTTTTATTTCATCATCTTTAATATTTTCAATTTTAAATTCTAAATTTTGAATTATTTCTAAGTTCGGATAAAGTCTTCCATAAAACTCATTAAGTTTGGATTCATTAAATTTTTTAAAATCTCTTTTCAATCCATCATGCATTAGCTGAGAAAGATTTGTTA
>JAYSML010000116.1:0-8494 GCA_043724745.1 bacterium | reverse complement strand
TATTTTGTCTGAGGCCAGAAAATATAAGTTGGGACTATGTGTAGCTCATCAATATATCGATCAATTAAAACAAGAGGGACTTGGAGGATCACTTGATCTTTCTAAGACAATATTTGGTAACATATGAAATATGTTTATCCTGAAGGTTGGAGCACCAGATGCAGAATTTTTGGAGAAAGAAATGTCCCCTGAATTTAGTCAAACGGACTTGGTAAATGCTGATGAATTTAAGTGAGCTGTAAAAATATCTGTAAATAACCAACAGACTAGACCATTTAGTTTTAGCATAAGAGTGCCTTATGGTGATCCAAAGATAAATACACCAGAAAAAATAGAAATCATGAAGCAGATTTCTTCATTGAAACGATGAACAAAAAGAGAATTGGTTGATAAAGAAATTTACTTTAGAGTGGGAGTTTAAATTATATTATACAAACTTTTGAAATTACTTTCTATCTGCTGTGATAGGGAGTTTTTTTCTATTTGGAGAAAATCTGATACGAAGTCGTAAATATATCTCACGAAAAGTGGTTCGTTTTTTTGTCATCTGATGATTTGTGGCGAGAGATATGGAGCATCTGTTTCTAGGACTAATTTATCTCTATCTACAATTTTTAATGTTTCTAGCAAGTCATCTACTTTTTTGTATGTGATGTTTCCACAGAATCATATGTATAAATTTGGAAAAATATCTTTCAATGCTTTGTACTCCTGAGTTCCGTAGCCTCGACAATGAAAATAAATAGTCAGATTTGGATAATTTTTTAGAATATCTAATGTTGGCTGAAATCAATCTCTGGAATGGATAACCAATGGTAAATTTATTTCTTGGGCCCGGTCACATTGCATGGCAAAAAGCTTTTTCTGAATTTCTAAGGTTTCGTTTCAGTTTGGATAGTGAAGGTCTATTCAGGTTTCTCAGACGCCCACGACATGCTCTTTTGATTTGGAATATAAATCTAAGAGTCGACTCATCCTTTCTTTCATATTCGATGGTGTGATAATATTTTCTACGCATTCTAAAGGATGTCGTCATATACTAGATTTAATTATGATATTTGGATTGTTGGCATATTTAGCCGAAATCTCGATAGTCTTTTGGTTGTAAAATTCACTGGCTCAAGAATTCACCATTCATTTTCATCATCAACTAATGAAGGACTGAATATAAGATTCATGGTTGGGATACATATATTCACAATTGACATGGGTATGGGCATCATAAAGTGAAAATTCAGGTTTAATTATTATTTCATCATTCATATTTTCAGTTTCTGCTGGTAAAAAGGATTGCTTTATTTATACTATTTTGTAAATACTAATCAAATCTTTTTAAAAAATAAATACTTAAATAATGTTTGGAATAATTCTATGAATACTGCTTTTTATGTTTCTTGTTTTGATACACGAATTGGGACACTTCATCACAGCGAAGAAAAGTTGAGTAAAGGTTTTGGAATTTGGTATATGAATACCACCGAAAGTTTGCAAGATCTGGACTGATAAATCTGGAACTGAATATACACTTAATCTACTTCCACTTGGTGGATTTGTGAGACTTAAATGAGAGGACCAAAATAATAAAGAGGAATTCTATGCTGCAGATAGCCTGATTTCTGCTAAACTTTGGAAAAAAATAATTATCGTATGTGCTGGTGTATTTATGAACTTTCTTTTTGCTTGGCTTATTTTCTCAGTAGTTTTCTGGAAATGAATTCAACCTATATGAATAATCCCTGCAGATAAGCATGTAGAAAATAATCAGAGTTATTTAATTCCAAGTGTAGAATTTATAAAAGAAAAGAATCTAATCAAATGATGAATAGATAGCATAAAAACTATAATAGCTTATGTATGAACATGAACTGAAGCAGAAAAAATCGGTTTACAAACTGGTGATATTATAACAAAAATAAATGGAGAAACAGTAAACTGATTGGAATTTTCGGCTACTTTTTTCAAAAGCAATGAATTGTGTGGAAAAGATGTTTCCATGACCATTTTGAGATGAGGCGAAACTATAGATAAGAAAGCAAGTATAAACGGAGAAACATGTAAGCTTGGTATAGTTCCAATTTCAAGTTTGGATCCACAAAAGGATTTCGAGATAGTGAAATTTGGATTTGTATGATGAATAGGCGCATGATTGAAGGAAACTTATTATCAGACTAAAACAACTTTAGTTCTATTGTGACAATTATGAAAAAACCTATTCTCTTTCGATAAGGTAAAAATTAAGGAAGCGACAAATAGTTTATCTTCACCTGTATGAATTACAAAGATAGTACAAGAATTGGTACAACTTGGACAATGGGCTAAATTTTTGGCTTTATTCGGGATGATTTCATTGGCTCTAGCTATATTCAATATATTGCCAATACCAGCCTTGGATGGGGGTAGACTTCTAGGATTTTTTATACAATCATGACTTAAATTAAAACAAGAAAAATATTTCAATATAGAATGATATATCAATTTATTCTTCTTCGTATTACTTATGGTATTTTGAGTCTATATTATGCTAAAAGATTTGGTAAGATTTCGAGATTTCCATATTCCATTTATTGGATAGAAACTAAATATTAGTCTGAATTTAAATATTAATTTAATCAGATGAATAAAGAGGTATTATACTTAGCTAAGGTTATTTGGGACTATCACCATGTAAATCATAAATTAGAGAAAAGCGACATTATTATGGTCCTTGGATCACATGATATGAGTGTAGCGAGTAGATGAATTGAGCTATTCAAACAATGATTATCAGGTAAAATTCTTTTTTCTTGATGAGTATGAAGACTAACCAGTTTGGATATAAATTTCAATTGAACTACAGAGGCTGACGTTTTCGCAAAAAAAGCAATCGAGGAATGAATTCCTACAAAGGATATTATTATTGAAAATAAATCAACTAATACTTGAGAAAATATTAGATTTTCTTTTGAATTAATAAAAGATCTTGGAATTAATAGCGTGATTCTTGTACAAAAGCCTTATATGGAAAGAAGAACTTTGGCAACTTTTTTGAAACAACGACCATGAAGTAATGTGTCTTTTAGTGTGACTTCTCCTCAAATATCATTCGAAAATTATATAAATGGGGAAATACCTGCAGAGAAAATAATAGATATTATGGTATGAGATTTACAAAGGATAATCGAGTACCCAAACAAGTGATTTCAGATTTATCAGGAAGTACCTGAGAATATCATAAGTGCATACAAAAGACTAATGGCGCTATGATTCACCAAGAGTTTAATTTTGAAATAAAAATAATTTTTAATTGGATAGAAAAATCTAATGATTGTAGATGAGATAATTCAAATATGAAACCCTATTCTTTCTCGTAAATCGAAGACGGTGCCAATTAAGGATATTTCATCTTCAGGGACAAAACAAATAATACAAAATCTAATAGATACCATGAGGGCAAATAATTTAATTTGAATGGCATCCGGACAGATCTGAGAGAAAGTTAGAATATTCGTGACTGAGGTTAGACAAACACAGTTTAGAAATCCAAAAGATATTGATCAGCTAAGAATTTATATTAATCCAAAGATTACTTGGAAATCTAAATCTGAATCAATTATTTATGAATGATGCGGAAGTGTAGCCTACCAGAAGCTTTTCGCTCCAGTAAAAAGACCAAAAAAAGTAATTATAGAAGCGTATAATGAAAACAGAGAAAGATTTAAACTAGAAGCTGATGGACTTTTGGGCAGAGTTATCCAACACGAATACGACCATCTGGATTGAATTGAATTTACAGAAAAAATTACCGATATAAAAAAGATAATGAGTTCCGAGGAGTATAGAAAAAGAATTGTAGGTAAGCAAAAATAGAGCCAGTAGCTTAACTAAAAGACTATTTTTCGCGGTCACCTATTTTTGCTTTGTGAAAATAGTTAAATTTATTTTTTACAGTTGTCTATTTTTGCTTTATACTCTTGTGCTTTACGAATATATCCTGGCAGAAATTTGGAAAGATCTGTTATCTTTTCTTTTTTAAATTTTAGGAAAGTTGCGTTAATATCATCAAGAAGTCCTGCTTCTTTGATACACTTATTATCAGCTGCTAACTTAATTAGTTCTTCATATGTTTTTTGGTAGTCGAATTTTCTTTGAAGAAGTTCTGGATTGTCATTTATTATTTTTCTTCACAAAACCTCTATCCTCTGCCACAATACCTCAAATCATGAAAATATAGATGATTTTTCTGCTGGATGATTTTGTAGATATCCATAACAGAATCCTAGTAGAACCAATCATATTATAAATTTTACTAAATTACTTTTGAAATTACTTTTCTGTTCTTGATCCATTACTAAGATAATTAAAATTAAAAAATCAGGTTATAAATATTGTTTTTGCTGGGTTTTTCAATACATATATTGGAATAATCATCAAGAGTTGATTTTGATTATCATAATTGTAAAACCGGTTTAGGTATAATTTATAGGCTAAAGCATACTTAATGGGAAAAACTGCCTTTGTTCATTGTTGGATGTTTCCTGGATGAGCCCTGAATGTTTTTATGGGACTGATAAAAGAAGAATACCAAGAAGAATGAGATATAAGCTGAAAAATATTCACACTAATTAGTGAGGAAACTTATCTAGATATTTGAGATAAAAGATTGGAAATAATACAATCCTTACCAAACTGGATAAGTAAGATTTTCATTTATTGTAGAAATAACAAAATACCAATTCTTAGCTGAATATTTGATTATCGTAATTTGATATTTTTCTATCCTGGACTGATGAAAATTTTATCTAGAAAGATTAGAAAATTTTGAGCCAAAAAAATCATTATATCTTCTTTCGCGGTAGCCAAAAATATTTCCGTAAAAAATGCTTACAAAAAACTATATCTTCACTCCCCTATACAATATGTACGAAGCCATTATGATGAATATAGCCAGAAAATCAAATGACGAAAGTGACTGCTTTTCAGGTTTATTACACCAATTTTGAGGAAGCGAGATAAAAAATTCATTGAATTCGATGAGTGTCGAGCAAATAGTAAATATACAGCGGAATTAGCAAAAGATATTTATGGAATGAATTGTAAGGTAAAATATCCAAAGATTGATGATGAATTCTTCGGGACCAGCGTTTCTAGTTCGATAATGCCTTATTTCGTCTATGTCTGAAGACTCGTAAGCTTCGTGAAAGAATGTGATGTGATTATTCGTCTATTTAACAAAACTTGAGCACTCCTGATTATGGTCTGATCATGACCTGATGAACTTTATTTGAAATCTATAGCACAAGATAATATTATGTTCCTATGACGATGACCAATATGAATGATAGATATTATAAAGAACGCAAAGTGATTTATAAATCTGACTAAGGAAAGCTTCTGAATGTGAACTGCCGAAAGTTTATTATTGTGAGTTCCTGTTTTGGGATATAAACAATGAGGATCAGCCGAACTTGTAGATGATAAGTCTGGAATTTTGGTTGAAGATAAAAGCTTAAGTACACTGGTGGAGGCACTGATAGAGTTTGATAAAAGAAAACGAGATAGAAAAAACATCTCAGAAAATATTAGAAAAAAATTAGATTTTATTAAATAAAAAAAGGGGGAAATCCCCCTAGTCTATTATTCTTTCGAAACAATCCAATCTGGAATGTCCGCTTTTCTAATAGTTAATTGAACAGCATTCCCGTTTATGGCGTCTGTAGCCAAGATGGAAATATGATCACTTGATGCATTGTGAATCACCAAATTCTTTGGTGGTAATCCCAAACCCATATGGGACTTTTTGTTTTCACCATATTCGGTGTTCTCGTTTATTACTATACGTTCGTACATAGTTGATTTTAGTTTTAGTTTTTTGATTTTAATTTTTTTATATTCTTTTTCCTAAAAAATTTTTAATTTTTGCTTGGAAAAAAACGTGAGAGCGATCAATAATTAAACCTGAGAATCTCCCGAAAAAGATTGCAAAAATAATTATAGACCATATCGCTATACTCAAACTATCTGAACTGATCCATCCAATTTTTGAAAATACTAAGAATTTCAAACTTTTTAGGATAACATAGGTAATTAGAATAGCAAGAGTATCAGTAAGATACAGCTTAACCTGTTTATTATTAATTGAGATCTCTTTTATAAGAAACTCCCTTAAGAGTAAATATGGTGAAGCAAATATAATATCAACGATGATTGAGGCCAATCGAACTTTCCATTCGTCTGGCCAATCCACACCGACAAGATATACCTCCCAAATAGTAGCAGGAATATTAGTTAGTATGAAGATTGTTGATATGACTATAAAATCCACATTACTATATGCAAAGCGGAGAAATCTAATGTGATACTTTTTTATCATAAATTAGTTTGTTTTTTGTTTTAGACTGTGATTATTATTATTTACCTTGAAAATTCAATATGTATATGAAAGACAAAGAAGCGTGTCCAAAACGCAATATGCAAGACATACTTATCCTTATAATAAGGATATTCTTTTCGTCATAGTATAAATAACTAATTAAGCTTAATTGAGTCAATTATATCATCTAGCTCTGGCAAGAATTGTGAAAATACGGATGATGAAGATAAATATGTAATTATAAACATTTTATCTAGCTTTTGGAGAAATATCTGTTTAATTTGAAAATTTTGATTCTCTTGTTGTCATTTATAAATAACTTCTAATGCTGAATTTCAGTCTATTTTTATTTTCTTTTGAGATATTTCTGTGAAATCTGTAATTGCATCTCTTATACTAAGTTTATTTTGGTTATAATATTCTTCTAGTGATGTGTTTTGTTCTGCGTCCGCCAATGCCAGTTGACTAAATGAAAGACTGACTTGATTTGATCAGGACAATCATCCACGAGAAAAAATCACAAGTGAACTTCATATATTTTCTTGAAAACCTCGATTTGGGCTAAATTTAAGCGAAAAACTTCATTTCTTGTTCTCATAATTATTTAATCAAGTTTCTAGTTTTTTGTTTTCTATAGTTGGCTTTATCTCTTCCTTAATTTTTTGGACTATAGAAATAACATTAGCTCATGTTTGATTTGTTTTCATGGGGATAGAAGATCATGAATCTATTTTTACTTGTGGTAGTGGTTTTGTACATCACGAAAAAACTAGGGCAAGCAGAATTAGAAATCAGATTTTTTTCATTTTTTATGTAATGGGTTAAATTATTTCGATTAGGATATAAGACTTTTTTTCTTAGATTGTCGCCGATCGGACTGCCTAGTAAGGAGCTTTTGATCGGATGGATTAGCCAATAAAATCTTAACGGATTCTTCTAGAAATATGGTATTTTGACTTCATTTGAAAATTAGAATTACTTCTTCTTTCTCCTCTTTTAGTTGATTTAGAATTTCATGTCAGGACTTGATAGGACTAGTAAATTCATAGACTTTTTTCTTGTCATATCAGAATTTAGTTAATTCGTCCGAGAGGTATTCTATCATACTTTTACCAACTAAAAATAATTTATCCGCCATCTGAGAAACGTATCCAGCAAGCAATCTATGCTCACGTTCGGTTAAATCTCAAAGTTCTCTCATGTCTCACAAAACTAATCGAACCTTTCTTTTTGGAAAAAGATTTTTCCTTATATGGAAGACTGTATCTATGATATTTCTTACACTTTTGGGAGATGAATTGTATGTACTATCTATGAGGATGCTATCATGTTTTCATTTGAATATAGAGAACCTTCATGCTTGGAGAAAATAATTTAAACTTAGATTTTCTTGGATATCCATATCCTGATTAAATTTATAGGCTAGAATATCTGCGATAGTTATTGCTACACCTATATATCCATAATGAGGTTTGCCGAATATATTTGTAGTAATGGTATGTTTTTTACTTTTTATATGTAAGTCAAAACTCGATGTAATAATATTCTCTCACTTAGCAGATATAAACTTTTCATTTCAAAATTTAATATCGGCATGTGAATCGGATCATAGAGTCTGATAGGTAAAGTATTCTATTTTAGTCTGAGGAATTAATGAAACGGAATATACATCATCGATATTTAGGAAGGCAATTTCTTTAGTATTTTTTATCATTTTCATTTCGTCTTTCGCAATATTATCCGGATTTCAAAATTGTTCTGAATGTACTGCATCGATGGCTGTGAATATTCATATATCAGGTTTGGCTATTTTTAGAAGAAAATCCATTTCACCAGGATGATCTATACCATACTCTAGGACTAATATATCGTATGATTTAGCTCAGAGAAAAGTTTTGGAAAGAACCTTGAAAAAAGTTTTGATGAAACAGAATATATTTGGATTTCGTTCTTCTATCTGGAAAATAGATAACGAAAGTCATAGTTCTCAATTAAAATTTTTGGCAGAAGTATATGCTTTTTTATTTGGGAGAAAGTTTTGGATGGTTTGATAAACAATCATACGACAAGAGGTCTTTCATACACTTCCGTTGATACCTATGATATAGGGTCTATGTTTTTTGATATATTTTTTGGCAAAATAAG
>JAYSML010000115.1:0-4937 GCA_043724745.1 bacterium | reverse complement strand
TTTTGGATTAAATAAAGATTTATTAAAATCAGTACTAAAAGACAGTATAGAACAATATATTAAAATTTATGTTGATGGAAATCCTGATTTTAATAGTATGAAAATGATATTATTGGATGAATTTATACATGAGGAAAAATTTCAAAAGGCAGTCAATGAAATTAATAATAAATTAGATTTAGATGTAGTAGAAAAAATCTGAAACACCTATTATGCAGATTTTTTTGGAAGAAAGCTCGATAATATAGATGAAGTAGAAAAACCTGAAAATAACTTATTTTGTCATTTTTTCTCTTTTGTAATCAAAAATATATTGAAAGAAATGCCCGAATATGAATTATTGTACAAAGAACAAATAACTATAGAAAAAATAGAAGAAAATTTAAAATTAATGAAGGAAAACTTCAGTAAAAGAAAAGAATTACTATCATCAGAAAAGAAAAATTAAATAGTTTTAAAGTTGTAATATATATATAAAAAAGACCTCCGAATAAATGGAAGTCTTTTTTATATTAATTTCTAGTAAGTACTATTCTATCACTATATTATCAGCGAAATTTTTCCATGATGGATCCATAATTTCTATAATAAATGTCCTTCCATCAGCTATAGTTTTTGAAATGAATTTATTTGAAAGCGCAATTTCGCTTTTTACTGTGCATTCATATATTTTGATACTAGGATTGGTTTGAAGTAATGGTTTGTTTGGGAATGAAACTATATTCATCTGGAAACTACAGCGAATACCTGGCATGGTCAAATCATCATCCAAATCTACTCCAGCGTAAGATAAATTTTGAGAAGGGAATTTGATAGTATGTCATCTAGTAGATTTGAATTCTAATATTTTTTCTAAGTTTATTGGAAATTGTTTTACATTGAAGTTTAGATCAGAGGTGGCTGAGTTATTTACCAATGGATTTTCAACTGCTGGTATAGCGACTGTGGTAGAAGTGGTAGTTTTTGTAGTAAAACTTATTTTCTGTCAGCCATTTGATAAACTTGGATCTAGAAGAATTTTACACATAGCCGATCCACTTTGGATTGCTCAATCTATCTGAACATATAATCAGTTTACATCAAGTCATAAGGTTGATTTAGAAATCTGAGTAATTGAATTCGTTCCATCTGTACAAATACTGCTTATGTTATTTGTAAATTTCTGCTCTATGTAGTTGTTGTTTGGTAAAATTAAATAGTCACTGATAGATCTTACTTCGTCCTCATCTACGTCATTTATGAAATAACCATAGAGCTCTCCGTTGTTGAAATATCGAGATTTAGTTTCTGGTAATTTATAGTAAGTATCCTGATTTGGACTTGAGAATTTTTTATCAGCTGAACTTGAAAAATTTTGTAGAAGTTGTTTACAGTTTTTGTTTGAATCAGCTTTTGAACATTTAAAATAGGCTATATTTACTTGTTGATTTGTTTGATTGTTTTTCAATTGAATAACATTTTCTTCTCCATTGTTTAGTAGTGAATATTTATCTCATAAAGATGCTGGGAAATAAACTCATGCATTCTGGATATAGATTCAGCTTTCTTTGATTTCTTCTCATGTTAGATTTTCGCCAGTCAAAGGAATGGTGCTTCATGAAATGGATTTAACTTCCACTATAATAAAATCTGTTTGTTCTTTTTCTATAACTCATTGCAATTCAACGAATCAATGATACTGATTTAGATCTAATTCTCTACTTTTCAGTCAATAAATAACATTGTCTGATGTTTTGAGTGTGTGAGTATTTGATATATTGTCTCAATTCGCAAAAATCTCTCCAGAAAGAAAAATCTGACTTCATATTGTATTTCATTGTGTAGTTGGAGTTTGAGTATTTTTGGAAAAATTAATATTTTTGAATAATAAGATAATGACTACAAGTATAAGTATAATAAAAATGAATGACTTATAGGAAAGTCTGTTTTTCTTAGTTTGAAGATTTTGTGGATTATTGAAAGAAGTTTCATACATGTGTTTATGGGGTTTAAGAAGATAAAATAAGGAATTTAGGATAATTAATTTTTGCTAGGAAGCTATAGCTATATTTTTTCAATTTTCAACAGCAATAAGGACAAAAAACTTATATTATACAACTTTTGGACATAATTGGCTAGTGTTTATAATTTATTTGGTCTGATTTTTTTGATATTTTTAGCTTGCGGAGTATAATGATTCAAGGTTATTTAGTTAAATTATAGTTTACATGAATACCAATAAAGAAAGTTCTGCTTTAGAAGCATTGATGGGGAATCCCATAATAGAATATATTATCAAGATAGCATGAGCCGTGATTGTGATAGCGTTGCTTTTGGTTATATCCAAAGTGATAGCAAGTTTCGTAAGAAGTAAAATTATAAAATGAACCTCTAGTGACAATAAACATATAGATAAAATCTGAGATTTGGTACATGATATTACATTCTATATCCTGGTTATTTTTTCCTTCTTCGTGTGATTTGAGATGGTTGGATTTAATGTATGATTAATTTTGTGATGAATATCGTTTGGAGTGTGATTAGCGTTCAAAGAAGTACTAGGAAATATGATTGCTGGTATTATGATACTTTATACCAAAGAATTTAAGTTATGAGACGTAGTCGAAATACAATCGGATCAAAATTATTTCTGAAGAATAGAAGAAATCACAATTAGATATACAGTAATAAGAACCTTAGATCTAAGACAGGTAGTAATCCCGAATATGACATTAATTTCTGTACCGATAAAAACATTTAGTGCAGAAGCATTGGTTAGATTATCTATTTTATTTTGGATTTGATATAATTCAGACTTAACAAAAGCGATAGATTTGATAACCGAAACAATTAAATGATTTGATTTTGTAAAAGAAAAAACAAATACAAAAGTTTTCTTATCTTCATTTGGAGATAGTAGTATAGAAATTAAGGGGCTATTCCTTTTCGATCCAAACTGCGGGCTTTTGCCTGATATAGCTATATGAAATATATATCAGAAAATAAATACTGTATTTAGTGAAAATGGGATAGATATACCTTACAATTATATGACTGTGAATTTTGATCCTAGTACAAAGGAGGCTTTGGCAAAGTTGAAAGAATAAATAGAAGCAATAAAAATTTAGTTTAATAATATATATGGCAGCAATTATCAATCAATATTTAATAGAAAATGGTCCAACCATACTAAAAAGATTATTCTTGGGGATAGGAGTTTTTCTAGTAATATATTTTATTGGGAAAATAGTTTCGAATAGAGTAAAAAAAAGAATAAGAGATAATACCATAAAGGAAGATGTATATACAACAAAAATAAGTAATCTGGTATGAAGTATAATTATGACTGCCTTTATTACATTTGATGTTTTGGCGGTCTTTCAAGTAGTATGATTTGATGTAGCTATACTAATGTGATGAATATCTCTATGATTGGGACTTGCGGTAGAGACTACAATATCAAATATGATTTCATGAATAATGATACTTACAAATAAAAAGCTGAACATATGAGATTTTGTACAATTTTTCGGTAAGCTTAATCTACAATGAACTGTAGAGAGTATAAACATAAGATATAGTATTATCAGAACTTTTGACAAAAGAAGACTAATCGTACCAAATAATATGATAGCCAAGAGCCCCATGAAAACATTTAAAATAGAGCCTTTGGTAAGATGAGAAGTTAGTATAAAACTTCCACGTCATATAGAATTTGAACAAGTGAAATCTTTGGTAATAGAAACAATCAATAATATAGAATGAGTATTACATAAAGAATCCACTACTTTGTTTATTAGTTGATTTGATTCACGTGGGATAGAGACTAAGGCATTTTTCTTTGCTTGTCCTCAAAAAAATAAATGACCATTTTCAATTAAAAAAGCATTACGAAAAAATCTATTTGAAGTTTTTAGAAAATATGGAATAAAGATCCCTCATGAGCATATGACAATTGTTTTCGAAGATAATTAATTTTTGGGAAATTTAGTCTCAGTCTATTTCTTTGATTTGGTCGCGGATAACTGCGGCCTTTTCGAATTCTCGAGCTAGGATAGCATCATCTAGTTGTTTTTTGAGATCCTTGAGTATAAATTCCCTTTCTACTTTTGTCATTCTTTTTAATCTTTTTGTTTTTCCTCTAGTCAATGATGCAAAACCCTGAGGCAGAGATTCATCTGTTTTGACCTCTTCTAATTGTTTGACATTGGATTCAGCCTTGGTTGGATTTATATTATGTTTTTTATTGAAGTTATCTTGAGTTCTGCGACGACGATATGTTTCTCGCAATGCTTTTACCATAGATTCCGTGAAGTTGTCTGCATATAGCACTACTTCTCATTTAGGATTTCTAGATGCACGTCAGATAATCTGAACCAAAGAAGTGGTAGAACGAAGAAATCATTCTTTATCTGCATCAAGCAATGCTATGAATGTAACTTCTGGTATATCTATTCATTCTCTAAGTAGATTTACTCAAACTATAATATCTATCTGGCTTGTTCTAAGTTTTTTGATAATTTCTCGACGATCGAATGTGTTTATTTCGCTGTGGAGATAGAATGCACGATATCATTTAGCAACAAGAAAATTTGTAATCTCCTCTGAAGATCTTTTGGTCAAAGTCAGGATTAATATTTTTCAATTTTCAGCTATATGCTGATCTAACTTAGCAAGTAAATGCTCTAGAAAAGCTGGTCAGTTTTGTGGCTGATCTTTGAATTGCATGAAATCTTGTAGATTCTTGTATTTTTTTAGCATAAGTCAACTTGCTTTCTTGGGATAAATTGATATAGTATTTTCTTGTATAGATTGTATAATAGTAAAAAAAATACTATTTTCAATCTGGAGTTATTGAATAAAATTTTAAATAAAAATAAATAAACAGACTTTTTAATTATTTACGATAAAAATAATGGCTTTTGATTTTTTGGGAGAAAGAGAATATGAAAATGATG
>JAYSML010000114.1:0-3980 GCA_043724745.1 bacterium | reverse complement strand
CTATAAGATTACTTATGAAAATAATCAATCAAAATTATATTTTCAAACTGTTTGAAAGTAGATAAAAGTATTATTTAAAAAAATCCTGAGCTTTTGTCTCAGGATTTTTTATTTATAAATTAATTGTCTTTATTTCTATTTATCAGCGTCGATCTCCAGCTTTGCTGGATTCTCAAATATCTATTTATCAGCGTCGATCACTTCTCCTTCTACTGTTGATCATTCGTTTCATCATTCTTTTGTTTTGTCTTCTACTATATCATCTGGATTTGCTTGTCCAGCTGTTGTATTTGCTTGATATTTTTGAAATAATTTTTGGAATTCATCTTGGATTCTAGTGATTACAGCATCAATTTCTTCCTTTGTAGCTTCTTGATTTTCTTTCATAGCTTTTGCTTCGTCAGTTAATTTTTTGATTTCTTCTTTTGCTTCGTCAGGTAATTTATCTTTATTTTCGTCGGCTAGAGATTCGATTTGATAGATTAATTGTTCTAATCTATTTTTTGTTTCAACAAGTTCTCTCTTTTTGCGATCTTCTTCTGCAAAGTTTTCAGCTTCAGCTTTTGCTTTTGTAATTTCTTCGTCAGATAGGTTTGTAGCTCATTGGATAGTAACTGTTTGTTCTTTTCCAGTTGATTTCTCTTGAGCTGTTACCTTTAAGATTCAGTTGGCGTCAATATCGAATGTAACTTCAATCTGAGGTTGTCCTCTTTTCATTGGAGGAATTCATTCTAGATTGAACATTCAGAGTGACTTATTGTCTTTGGCAAATTGTCTTTCTCATTGAGTAACATGGACTGTTACTGCCATTTGACTATCTGTAGCGGTTGTATATGTATTAGTCTTTTTAGCAGGGATTGTAGTATTTCTTTCGATCATTACATGTGCAAGTCATCCTTCAACTTCTACTGCTAGACTTAGAGGAGTCACATCAAGTAACAAGATATCTTTTACGTCTCATTGGATGATTCATCATTGGATAGATGCTCACAATGCAACCGCTTCGTCTGGATTAACAGTAGACTTTGGTTCTTTTCAGAATATATCTTTTATAATATTTTTTACGAAAGGCATTCTAGTAGATCATCAAACCAATACAACTTCATTAATTTCACTTATTTTTAGTTTAGAGTCTTCCAAAGCTTTTTGTACAGGAATTTTACATCTATCTATCAAATCTTTACACATATTTTCAAGTTGAGCTCTAGTCAAACTAACTTCTAGATTTTTTGGTGAACCGTCTGGTCATGTTGTGATGAAAGGAATAGACATGTCTTCTCTCTCAGAAACAGAAAGTTGTTTCTTTACTCTTTCGGCCTCATCCTTGATTCTTTGCATAGCCATAGGATTTGTTCTTAGGTCGATAGATTCTTTTAATTTAAATGTATCTACTGCATGATCTATAATTCTAAGATCAAAATCAGCTCCTCATAGGTGAGTATCTCCACTTGTAGAAAGAACTTGGAAAGTTCACTCTGCTCAGATTTCCAAAACAGTTACATCGAAAGTTCCTCATCATAGATCGAAAACTACGATTTTTTCGTCTTTCTTTTGGCTTTCTCCATAAACTAGGGAAGCCGCAGTTGGTTCGTTGATTATTCTATCAACTTTCAATCATGCAATTTCTCAAGCAGCCTTAGTTGCATTTCTTTGTGAATCATTGAAATATGCTGGCACTGTAATTACAGCCTCAGTGATTGTAGTTCATAGGTATTTTTCAGCATCTTCTTTTATCTTTTGGAGAATGAAGGCTGAAATTTGTTCAGGTTTGTATTCTTTTCAATCTATTAGTATAAGTATTCATCAGTCCTTACCTTCTTTGATGTCGTATGGAATGTGTTTTACGTCTTCCTTGATTTCGCTATATTTTCTTCCGATAAATCTTTTTACTTCGTATACAACGTTTTTTGGTTCAAGGACAGATTTTCTTTTTGCTAATTCTCAAACAAGTAATTCGTCTCATTTGATATAAACAACTGAAGGAGTTGTTCTGTTTCATTCAGCGTTTGCTATTACTTCTGATTTTCATCATAACATATAGGCAACACATGAATTGGTAGTTCATAGGTCTATTCAGATAATTTTTGCCATTTTTTGTAATTTAGTGGATAAAATATTATTTACTATAAATATAGTCTAAAAAAATGTAGCACGTGTGTTATATACATGCTACAAAAAAATGCAAGAGATTTTGATGTTTTTTTATGAAATTATTTTTTCTCGTTTAGAACTTTATTTATTCCTTGGATTGCGTTCATGATTTCGATAGGGATCATCCAAACAGTTGTGTTTGATGCATCAGAGCTGATATCATTTATTGATTGTAATGTCCTAAGGTGTAGCGCTCATGGAGCTGTACCAAGTAGAGTAGCTGCTTTTTGTAGATTTTCTGCTGAAGCCAATTCTCATTCTGAGGTGATAATCTTTGCTCTTTTCTCTCTCTCAGCCTCTGCTTGTTTTCAGATTGTTCTCTTCAAATCATCAGGGATATTTATGTCTTTCAATTCAACAGACATTACATCGATTCCTCGAGAATCAGATTTTTCATCTACGATTTGTTTGATTTCTGCGCTAGCTTCTTCTCTTTTGGCAAGTAATTCATCAAGTTCAAATTTACCTACAATATTTCTCATTGTTGTCTGAGCAAATTGAGTCATGGCATAGTCTAGGTATTTTACGTTGATTATAGATCTATCTACTTGATCTTCTTTGACTCTATAATATATAACAGCATTTATGCTACAAGAAATATTGTCCTTGGTCATAGCTTCTTGACTAGGTACATCTACTGCTTTTTCTCTGATATCTACTGTGTCTGTAGTTTGTATGATAGGTATGATGATTCTCAATCATGGATGAAGAATTCATGTATATTTACCTAGTGTGAAAACAACCTTTCTCTGGTATTGTTTAACTACTTTGATTCACGATAGAAGGAAAATAACTACAACAACAATGATGAAAACCAATAATGGATTTGTAGGTGTCATTAGCGATATTTTTATGTATATAAAAATTATCTACTACTTGTATTTTTCCTAAGTTTATTTCTAGATCGTCCAGAAACAGCTACTTCTACCATTTCAGATCACCCTGAAGGAGTTCTGATATATCTGTATCCATCTGGATCTACTCTAAGTCTTGTTTCTCGACACATTTTTCTTCATCTGAGAAATCGGTTGTATTCATGTCCTTTTGGATTTATCCAAATTCAAACCGCTCAAAGGTCTTTAGCTTCTTCTAGAGTTACCTTTCTTTTTGGATATTCGAATTTTTTCATTCATTTTAATCTATTTGCTTGTTTGGATTGTATAGCTTTTTTTTTGGCGATTCATTGTTTATTTGTTCTGGAGGCCATGTACTTAGTTTATAGTTTAAAATTTGTAGTTTATGATTGATTGTGGTGATAATAAGGAATAAGCTTTGAAATTCAAGAAAAAAAATATTTGTCTGATTCTATTTTGAATTTACATTACGTAAATTTGCATTGGATGAAATTCGGATTATAATAATTATGATTTAATTGTGTAATATTTAATGAAAAAACACATAGTATACTGATTTATTTTTTTCGTTTTGGTGTTTGGATGACTAGGATTTTGTTATAATAAAATCTTTTCCTTGTCATGGGCGTCGTCTGTGGGGGTGAGCTTTTCTTTGACCATAGTAGCATCGACATGAAATAATAATAACATTACTACATGAAATAATAATAACATTACTACATGAAATAATAATAACACTACTACATGAAATAATAGTAACACTACCACATGAAAGCCTATTACGGTATCGACATGAAATAATAGTAACTGAAATAATAGTAACTGAAATAATAGTAACTGAAATAATAGTAACACTACTATATGAAAGCCTAGTAAAGTACCTACATGAAACAATAATAACACTACTACATGAAACAATAATAACACTACTACATGAAACAATAATAACACTACTACATGAAACAATAATAACAC